>DRAO01000190.1 GCA_011041825.1 Chloroflexota bacterium | reverse complement strand
TTTTCAACCCGCTTCCAGATTCTTAGCCGGGAGCTCCCGGCCATTTCTAGACAGGGGATTTATGCTTTGAGGTAAGTAAGGAGTAAGTGTCTGTGCTGCGCATTCATCTCCTAGGAGGGCTAGCACTTTGCTGGGATGATGAACCGCTGCCCTTGATACAAACTACCCTCGCCCGTTCCATCTTTGCCTACCTGGTGCTAAATCGTCAAAGGAGCCACAGCCGGACAGTGCTCGCTGGGCTCTTCTGGCCTGATGCCCCTGAAAAGCAAGCCCGCCGGAACCTCCGCCAGGCCCTTTGGCACATCGCCCGAGTGGTGAACGACCTCCCTTGTGGCCCTTACCTCTTACGAGAAGGAGATACCGTGGCCTTCAACACCGCCTTGCCCCACTGGGTAGATGTGGATGAATTTGAATCCCTCAGCCAGGGCGATGTCACGGCTATGGCCAAGGCTATGCTCCTTTACCGGGGGCCTCTGTTGCCCGAAATCTTCGATGATTGGGTGCTGGTTGACCGGGAGAGGCTTCACGAGCGCTGGTTGGCTTTGCTGGAGCGCTTGGCCTTGAGCTATCAGGAGCAGGGGCAATCCCAAGCAGCTGTCGAAACCCTGCGCACCTTGCTAAGCTCTGATCCCTGGCACGAACCGGCTGCTTGCCTGCTGATGCGCCTGCTGGCCGATATGGGCAGGGTGGGTGAATCTATACAGGTGTACGTGGACCTGTGCAATCGCCTCCAGGCCGATTTGGGGGTAAGCCCTTCTCCTGAGACCATCGCCCTCTACCGGGAAATCCGCTCCATCCGCCCGAGCACATTTGCCGTGCCTCCTCCCCCCATTCAACCTTCCCAGCCCCGGTTAGTCGGTCGTCAGGCTGAACTGGCAATCATAGAAGCTACTACCCAGGCTGCCCGCACGGGCCGAGGGCAATTCTTATTGCTGACTGGACCGCCAGGCATAGGCAAAACCCGTCTGGCACTTGCCGCTGCCAAAAGGGCTCATCACTTAGGCTTCTGGGTTCTTTACGCCTCCGCCCTGGAGCCCCTTGGTCCTCCAGCTCCTTACACCCCTCTGGAACAGGCCCTCCGCAAGGCGGTAAAAGATTTGGGAAACACACCGCCTGGCATCTCACCTCTAACTCAAGCTGTGCTCTCCGCCCTTCTGCCCGATTTAATCCCATCGCCTGTGGGGATGAACCTAACGGAACTGGAGCCCTGGCATTTCCATTCTTCCCTGGCTGCCATCATAGCCTCCCTTACCGAAATCAGCCCCCTTTTCCTGGTCCTAGATAACCTCCACTGGGCTGACCCGGCTATTTGGCCTGTAATGCAGGCTCTCATCCCCCGCCTGCCTGAATTACCCTTGCTCTTGTTGGTCTGCTTCCGCCCCTATGAACTCCCAGAGGAGATGCAAGACCTGACCCGCCTCAATCCCACCCCTCCTCTGTACCGTTTAGACCTGCAACCTCTCTCCCTGGAGGAGGTTAAAGCCCTTACCACCGAGATAGCGGGGGGAGTGCTTCCCCTTACATTCATTAATCGTCTGCATCAGGAAACGGGTGGCAACCCCCTCTTTATCTTAGAGGTGATGCGAGGACTGACCGAGGAAGGCTTCCTCTGCCAGAGCCCCTCCGGTGAATGGACATTCCCTCCAGGGGAGGCCATCCCCATCCCTGCCACCATCAAACAAGCCATCGCTGGTCGCCTGAAGCAATTGTTGCGTCCCAGTTATCGGCTGTTACAGCAAGCAGCTGTGCTAGGCGATAGCTTCGATTTTGACCTGCTATGGGCGATGAGCGGGAAGCTTGATGAGGAGCATTTGTTCGAAAGGATAGATGAGCTGCTGGCACGGGGCCTGCTGGTAGAGCAAGAAGGGTGTTACCACTTTGCCCACGACCTGGTGCGTAGGGTCCTGTACGAGAAAACGCATCCTCGGCTGCGGCGCACTTGGCACCGCCGGGCAGCTCAAGTCCTGGCCCAAATGGCCCCTCAGTTGGTGGCTGCCAGGGCTCGCCACGCCTACGCAGCCCACGAGTGGCCCGAAGCCCTGACCCTGGCGCTGGAAGCTGCCGAGCAGGCCTTGGGCCTCTTCACCCTTACTGAGGCCCTGAAATTCTACCAGATGGCTCGGGAAGCAGAGGAACATCTAGGGGGTGAAGCCTCCCCTGAACGCTTACGCAGGCTCCAGG
>DRAO01000046.1 GCA_011041825.1 Chloroflexota bacterium | reverse complement strand
GAAGCGCTTCTGGTGGGGTGTCCTCTCCAAACACTTTCAAGACGAGGGGCCCCAGGGAGGAGAAGTCGAGATCGTCGGGGGGACCGGCTATAAAGGAGAACAGTGCATCAAGGTTGTTCCACTCGGCTCGGAGTTCCTCATCCGCAATGAGGGCCCTGACGAGGAGTATCGCCTGAAGGGCTTCGTTATGATTGAAGAGTCGAAACGGGAGGGAGAGCCACTTCACTGCCTGGAAGTATTGGGTGAACTCTTCGGAAATGGTGTAGTGCCCCCGGGGCTTGAACTGGACATAGTCAACGGGATAACCGAGCAAGGGGGAGGTATCGGGCCCCTGCACATCTCGGATCAACCTCAGTTCCTCCCTGATCTGATGGGCTTGGTCTTCCAGTATGGCCGGGAGGGGAAGACCGTCACCCAGGAGCTTGCAAGCCACGTATATTCTGGCCAGTATTGCCTTCCAAGCGGCTTTCTGGTCATCGGGGATCTCCTGCTCGTGAGCTTGTGTCCCAAGGGTCCACAACCGCCTAAGGAATCCATGGAGTGCAGGGGACGTGTAACCAAGCTCCAGGGCCCGGATGGAAGCACTTACGGCCACGTGCGACAGGTACAGAACGCAGTCGGTGGTGATGAACTGTGGTATCCCGGCATGGTAGTTTGCATCATATAGTGACAGGAAGCTAGGATAGGTCTTGTCGAGGATAACGATGCCATCTCGCAGCAATTTGGTTTGCGCCTGCACGGATAGTTCAATCGTAGGGCCCTTTTTGAGAAGCATTTCTTGTTCCGTTGCCATCTCCTGGGCTGCTAGGCACGACAGCGGAACCACTATAAGCCAGAAAAGAACGAAACCCGGCCTTCCTTTCATGGCTTTCCTCCTCTAAAATTGAAAATCGCTTGCATCTCCATTGGTGTCCAATTCAGGATGCATCACGCACTCAAGCTCAGGGGGACAGCAGTCGGGAAACCGCTCGGCCCACTTCTCCGTCAACTTCTGAACTTTTTGTTGCGCATAATTGAAGACCTTCTCTGCGTTGGTTTTGCCGCTAGCGAGCGCACGGTATACGTAATAGCCAAAAATCCCCCAGTTGCCCAGTCCTTCCTCAGGGTCTTCATATACCCAGAACTGCTCATTAGGATGGCAGGCCTCCATGCCCACCACGAGTTGATCGGAGCGAAGAAGGTTTCGCCAAGCCAGATCGGCAATCATGCCGTCTGGAGACCCAGAGAGGGGTGGTAAAACCGGGAGCCACAGCCGATAGCTGTTCAACCCCTTTTTATATAAATAGCAATAAGAGCCTCCAAACGGCACGTCTAAGATCAATCCTATATGCCCAACTTCGAGATCAGTAAGCCACTCTGCTAGCTCGTCATCCGTGATCCAACCTTCGTCCGGCGGTTCAAAATCTGCTGGGAGGATCACTTCATCCTGACCATCTGCCTCGTCACCGTCCTCGTCCTCGACACCCAAGCCCCAACCGGCGAACACCAAGATAGCGGTTCCCTCAGCACCGGCTTTGCTGAGCCATTCTTCAATCCCTTCCTTGATCCCTCCCTTTGTAGCTTGGGCATCGGTGAGCACCTTTGTCTCGTATCCAAGTTTCTGAAAGAGGGCATCGAAAAGAGAGATTTCATTGACCGCGAAGAGCAGGTCGGGAATATTCAAAGAGTCATAGTCATCAACGCCTACCAATAGGGCATATTTGTTTCCCGTAGTGGCAGGCGGCTCTTCTTCACAGGGCCCGTACCTGAACGAGGTTATGGCAGCTGCCCACCAACCTTGAGTGGCAAGGAGCCCCTCAGCTGTCCCAGCCAGGAAAGGAGCGCGGCCGGTTTCTGGGAGATTTGCTTGTTTCTCCGTGACGATGACCCAAATCAGCTCTTCGTCCCCTGCGGAGGCTCCACTGGGAATATCAACCTTTATGCTGAAAGGAGCCCCAGCCGGAGGGATCCTGTACTCCACGCCGCCCTTTATCCGGTTGTCGGGATAGAATGGATTGGGAAAGAGCTTTGTGCCTTGTCCGCCAGGGGTGAAGTCGTAGACGGTGAGATAACCATCACGCTCGGCCTTGATGTGGATGACGAGCGTTTCACCATCCTCATAACAGTCCTTGTCCAGCCAAACATCCACTCCTTCCCGCGTGACGGGCTCGATGATCGCCCTTATGTCCTGAGCTACCACCGCG
>DRAO01000029.1 GCA_011041825.1 Chloroflexota bacterium | reverse complement strand
GTGTAGATAAGGGCGTCGGCCTGGTTGCGGGCTTCGGCTAATTCCTTCTTGCGTCGGTCTTGCTCGGCATATTCCTGGGCCTCCTTCACCATCCGCTCTATCTCTTCTTCCGTCAGGCCCGAGCTGGCAGTGATGGTGATTTTCTGCTCCCGGCCCGTTGCCATATCCTTGGCCGATACGTGCAGGATGCCATCGGCATCTATGTCGAAGGTGACTTCGATCTTGGGCACGCCTCGGGGGGCCGGCGGGATGCCATCGAGGATGAACCGCCCAAGGGTCTTGTTATCGGCGGCCATAGGGCGCTCACCCTGGACGACGTGGATTTCCACCTGGGTCTGGTTGTCGGTAGCGGTGGAGAAAATCTGGCTCTTGCGGACGGGTATTGTGGTGTTGCGAGGGATGATGGGCGTGGCTATGCCGCCAAGGGTTTCCACGCTCAAGGTAAGCGGGGTGACATCCAACAGGAGGACATCTTTAACCTCACCGGCCAGCACGCCCGCCTGGATGGCTGCCCCCACAGCTACCACCTCATCGGGGTTGATGCCCTTGTGGGGCTCTTTCCCGAAGAAATCCCGCACCAGACGCTGGATGGCTGGCATCCTGGTCTGACCGCCCACCAGGATGACATCATCAATGTCGGCGGGGGAGAGTTTGGCATCGGCCAGGGCCTTCTTGACTGGACCCAAGGTGCGTTCGATTATGTCAGAGGCCAGTTGCTCCAGCTTTGCCCTGGTCAGGGTTATCTGAAGGTGCTTGGGTCCGGAGGCGTCGGCGGTTATAAAAGGCAGGTTGATCTCCGTCTCCATCACGGTGGAAAGTTCAATCTTGGCTTTCTCGGCGGCTTCCTTGAGCCGCTGGAGGGCCATCCGGTCCTGATGGAGGTCAATCCCGTGCTCCTTCTTGAATTCTTCGCATATCCAGTTGATGATGCGCTGGTCTATGTCATCTCCGCCTAAGAAGGTATCGCCAGAGGTGGACTTCACCTGGAAGACTCCCTCGGCTATATCAAGGATGGAGATGTCGAATGTCCCACCGCCCAGGTCATATACAGCAATCATCCCCTCTTTCTTCTTGTCCATCCCATAGGCCAGGGCCGATGCGGTAGGCTCGTTTATAATGCGCAATACCTCCAACCCAGCGATGCGACCAGCATCTTTGGTGGCCTGGCGCTGAGCATCGTTGAAGTAAGCAGGGACGGTTATCACGGCTTTGGTGATTTTCTCGCCCAAATAAGCCTCAGCATCTTGCTTGAGCTTCTGGAGGATCATCGCTGATATTTCGGGGGGTGAGTATTCCCTGTCCCCCATTATTACCCAGGCATCACCATTGGGCTTTTCGATAATCTTATAGGGCAGGATTTTACGGGCCTTTTGAACCTCGGGGTCATTGTATTTGCGCCCCATCAGGCGTTTGATGGAAAAGATGGTGTTCTCGGGGTTGGTAATAGCCTGGCGTTTGGCCAGCTTGCCCACCAGGCGTTCCCCTGTCTTGGGGTTAATGGCTACTACCGAGGGGGTTAACCTATCACCTTCGGCATTAGGTATCACCACCGGCTCTCCACCTTCCATCACAGCCATAACGGAGTTTGTTGTACCTAGGTCTATACCTAGTATCTTCTCCGGCATCGTTCCCTCCTCCAATTAGAAGTTAAGGCTCTTTTTCATTTGATGCCTCTTCAGCCGCAGGCTGGCCTTCCGCTTGTTTCTCCTCCTTGCCTTCTTCCCTCTTCTCCTTCTTCCTTGCCACCCTCACCAGGGCTGGCCTCAGGACTCTATCGTGGAGTTTGTAGCCTTTCTGGACCTCAGCTATTATCTGTCCGTCTTCGTAATGGTCGGTTTCCTCATAGGTTATAGCCTCGTGGACCATCGGGTCGAAAAATTGGCCTTCGGTCTCTATAGGCTTAAGGCCTTCTTGTTCCAGGACATATTGGAATTTGCGGTGGATGAGGAAGATGCCCTCCACCCAGGTGAGCTTGGAGAGGCCATCGGGTAATGTTTGAAAAGCCCGCTCGAAATCGTCTAGCAGGGGCAGGAGCTTGAGGATGAGGTTAGCGTTGGCATATTTGGTGTACTCGGCTTGTTCTTTCTCCACCCTCTTGCGGTAATTGGCGAACTCGGCAGCGGTGCGTCGCCATTGGTCGAGGTATTCATCCGCCTTGCTCTGGGCTTCGGCCAGCTTGGCCTC
>DRAO01000133.1 GCA_011041825.1 Chloroflexota bacterium | reverse complement strand
GATTTTGCCCTGGCTCTGGCCCATCTGCCGGACGTGATAATAACTACATTTGGGGATATGATGCGGGTCCCCGGCTCCTATTCCAGCCTTTTCGAGGCCAAGGCCGAGGGAGCCGATGTGCGGATGGTTTATTCCACCCTCGATGCCCTGGAGATAGCCAGGGCCAATCCCGGCAAAAAGGTGGTTTTCCTGGGCGTGGGGTTTGAGACCACGGCCCCCACCGTGGCCGCATCCATACTCCAGGCTCAGGAAGAGGGCATTAGAAACTACTTCGTGCTCTCAATGCACAAACTTACCCCCCCTGCCACCAAGGCCATCCTGGATAGCGGGGAAGTCCGTTTGGACGGAGTGATAGGCCCTGGACACGTAACCACGGTTATCGGCTGGAAGGCGTGGGAGTTCCTGCCCCAGGATTATGGCGTCCCCTGTGCCGTAGCCGGATTTGAGCCGCTGGACATCCTGAAGGCCATAGCCGAATTGGTGAGGATGCTGGAAGAAGGCTCCCCGGCGGTGGTGAACGCTTATACCCGCAGCGTAACCGCCGAGGGCAACCTGCGGGCACAGGAGATAATGTATCGGGTCTTTGAAGTGGGGCCAGCCCGGTGGCGGGGCCTGGGAGAGCTTACCGCCAGCGGCCTCCTCATCCGGGAGGAATTCGCCGAGTTTGATGCTCGCCGGAACTTCCAGGTGGAGGTCAAGCCTCCCCGGGAGCATAAGGGTTGCCGTTGTGGGGACATCCTGAGGGGAGTTGCTGCCCCTCCCGATTGCCCCCTGTTCCGACGGGTATGCACCCCCGAGAATCCGATGGGCCCCTGTATGGTCTCGTCGGAAGGAGCTTGTGCTGCGTATTTCGCCTATGGAGAATAAAGAGAAATGCCATTTTCCTGCGAGGGCCTTGCCTCCGCAGAAAAGTGACGCTGATCTTGGCATAGCCAGAGCGGCAGGCATCCTGGCCCTGGGCAACGTGACCAGTCGGGTGATGGGCCTGGGCCGGGAGATGATTATAGCCCACTTCTTCGGTGCTACGGGGCTGGTGAGCGCCTTCCGGGTGGCCTCCATCATCCCCACGATGATTTACGAACTCCTCATCGGCGGGATGCTGAGCGCTGCCTTAGTGCCTGTATTAAGCGAATATGCGGCCTCGGAGCGCCGGGAAGAGCTGGGCCGGGTCGTGGGAGTGGTTTTGACCACCTTCGGCCTGGCCTTGGGGATAACGGTGTTGCTTATTGAATTCCTGGCCCCTTATGCGGCCTGGCTCCTGGGAGGCGGATTCACCCCGGAGCTTCGGGAAGTTACCACTTTGCTCATCCGGTTGGTTATACCGGCAGTGCTCATCTTCGGCAGTTCAGGTATCATCACCGGGCTCCTCTATTCCCTCAAACGCTTTACGGCCCCGGCTTTCGGGGCCGCTGTGTACAATCTGGGGATAATTTTGGCCGCTCCTCTCCTGGCAGAGTATCTGGGCATCCGCAGCCTGGCCGTAGGAGTCCTGCTGGGAGCATCGCTGCAATTGCTCATCCAGTTGCCTTCTTTGAAGGACATCTCCATCAGGCCATCATTGAACCTTTCGCATCCGGCCTTACGGCGCATCTTTCTCCTGTACCTGCCCATTGCCGCCGGATTGGTGATAAGTCAGGTTCAGATCACCATAGACCGCAACCTGGCCTCCCGCACCGGACCCAGCAGCATTGCCTGGATGGCCAACGCCACCACGTTAATCCAATTTCCCCACGGCCTCATCGCCGTGGCCATTTCCACTGCCATATTGCCGAGCCTGTCGGCGTATGCCGCAGCGATGTCCAACCCCGGCCACGAGGAGGAGTTCATCTCCACCCTGGCCTTGGGCATAAGGATGGTGTTGACGGCGGTGCTTCCGGCCACTGTGGGGCTTTTCGTGCTGTCCTACCCTATCGTGGCCCTCATCTTCGAGCACGGGCGTTTCACCTCTTACGATACCACCTGGACGGTGCTGGCCTTGCGGCTTTACCTCATCGGGCTGGTGTTCGCCTCGGTGGATTGGCCCCTGAATTATGCCTTTTACGCCCGCAAGGATACCCTCACCCCAGCGCTGGTGGGGGTGCTCTCGGTGCTGGTGTATTTGGCCGCAGCCCTCACCCTCATAGGGCCGCTCGGGATGGCAGGGCTGGTGCTTGCCGATTCGATAAAGCACATAAGCCACGCCACCACAATGCTGGTGCTTTTC
>DRAO01000269.1 GCA_011041825.1 Chloroflexota bacterium | reverse complement strand
TCCTGGTAGAACCGGCTCTTGCCGAAGAATTGCTCTATTATCTCCACCGTTGTGAAGGTATCGTGTCGCACCAGCATCATTGGGACACCGACTTCTTCGGCCCGGCCCAGGATGATGGGGCTGGGGCGAAGGTTCCCGGTCAATATCACACACCTGGTGGAAGTTTCCAAAGCCGCTAACTGAATGTCAGGGCGGTCTCCACCGGTGATGACAGCCTTGTTAGGCCTGCGGCGGAAATAGCTCAAGGCCGCATCCACCGTCATCGCCCCCACCATAATGTGCTCCACAAGCTCATCGCTCCTCTCTGGACAACACAGGATTTCCCCGTCCAATACCTTAGCGAGTTCGCCAACGCTTATGGAAGCCAACAACCGCTCATGGGGCAGCACAGCGAACACCCGAACACCGTGGCGCTCCAGATAAGGCCGCACCACTTCTTCCACAAATTGCATCCTGGGCTTGGGCACCCTGTTGAGCACCACACCCAACATAGAATCTCCAAGCCGATGCTTGGCCGTAAGCGCATCATCCACGGTAGAGAGGTCCGAATCATACTTGATGACCACCAACTCTTTCGCACCTAGCAATTTCGCTACATAGGGAGTGGAAAGGTTCACGATGTACCCTTCTCGCAGGGTCCCTCCTCCCTCCAGGAGAAGCACATCCTTGTCCTTACCACATCGGGAGAAGGCTTCCTTAAGGCGAGCTTCAAAGTCCACCTCAACTTTGCCCCTCAGGATGGCCTCGACCGTCTGAGGAGTCAGGGTTATGGGAACCATCTCGTTGATGGACTGTGGCAGATTAAACAGCCGCTTCAGGAAGAGGGCATCATCATCAACCACCTCCCCATTCTCCAATCGGGCCATCGTGCTGACGGGTTTCATATAGCAGAAAGAATACCCATCTTTGAGGAGCCTCTTACCCAGCCCTACGCATAGGGCGCTTTTGCCCGAGAATTTCTGAATCGAAGTTACATAAACAATAGCCATACTGCCCCTCCCTCACCAATTTGCAAAAGGCTATAAAATGTCCACCTTTGTTTACAAAATTGCCAGGAGAGCAAAAATGTTCTGCGCTGGACTTCGGCCCTTCAGGAGCTAAGGGCCATCCGCATATCTACAGCTACAACCCCCCTGCCTGCCTCCATAACCATTAATGGATTGATGTCCAATTCCACAATCTCAGGGAAATCCATAACTAGTTGGGCTATCCTCAAGATGGTATCGGCTATGGCTTCTATATCGGCAGGGGGCTCTCCTCGTACCCCTCTCAGGAGACGGATAGACCTGATTTCATTGATCATTTCCAGGGCTTCCTGGCGGGAAAGAGGAGCTATACGGAAGGCCACGTCCTTAAGGGCTTCTACGTAAATGCCCCCCAGGCCAAACATAATGAGGGGGCCAAACTGGGGGTCTTTGCTCATCCCCACGATGACCTCACGCCCCCCTCTTACCATCTGCTGGATCTGGCATCCCCAGATGGTGGCATCGGGCATATAACGGGTGGCCCGATAGACCAAAAGGTCAAATGTGTCCCTCACATCCGCAGGGGTTTGAATGTTCAATTTAACGCCGCCGATGTCCGTCTTATGCAAGATATCCGGGGAAGCTATCTTCATCACTACAGGGTACCCGATTTCATCGGCGATTTGGACAGCTTCCTCGGGAGTACGGGCCAACCCGGTTCTGGGTATTGGTATCCCACAGGCTTCCATAATCCCTCTGGTCTCGGCATCCCCCAAAGTTAGGCGCCCCTCGGACCTCACCAAATCCAATATCTGGCGTATCCTCTCGGCATCGAATTCATACCGTTCCACCTTCAGGGGCGGGCGGTCGAGCCAGGTCTTGTATTCCCACATAGCCCTGAACACAGCCACTGCCCTTTCGGGCACTTCGTAGTTGGGCACTTTGTACTCCCTCAAAATCCGGGCGCCCTTCTCAGTGGTAGCCTTGCCCATAAAGCATCCTAACACGGGCTTATCATACCGAGAAGCGAGCTCTCCCACCGCCCTGGCAGTTTCCTCTATCTGGGTCATAACTTGGGGGGTCAGGATAACCAATACGCCTCCCACGTTCGGGTCCTTAAGGACCGCCTCCACGGCCACGGCATACCGGTCAGCTAAGGCATCCCCCAACACGTCCACCGGGTTCAGGACGCTGGCCGCCGGGGGAAGGTGGCTCCTCAGGTGCTCCATTGTCTCCGG
>DRAO01000217.1 GCA_011041825.1 Chloroflexota bacterium | reverse complement strand
GCGTAGGGGTGAGGGTCGGCGTAGGCGAAGGCGTCAAGGTTGGGGATGGCGTAGGGGTGGGAGGGGCGAGAACCTCAGGGGAAGTAACCAGAGGCCAGTTATAGGTGATTAAGACCAACACTGCGATGAGGAGGAACATCAAGGCTGTGCTTTGGAAGAGGCTCTTCTCCTTCAAGCATTTCCTCCTGAGCGGTTTTAAGCTGCACCCTGAAGGGCTTCCGAATTATAGCACACAAGGAATTAAAGAGCAACGTCGCCCCTGTTGAAGTGTTAAATTAACCAGAGAAAATCGTCTTGTTTTAAGGTTTGAGTTGTGGTAAAATAAGGGCCAACTACGACCTTGGCAAATTAACTTTGAAGGAGGCCAGCGATGACCAAGGAAGAGATTTTCGAGAAGGTAAAGAACATCATCGTCGAGACCTTGGGGGTGGACCCCGATAAGGTAACCCTGGAAGCTCGCTTCAGGGAGGATTTGGAAGCCGACTCCCTGGACTTGGTAGAACTCGTTATGGCCTTCGAGGAAGAATTTGGCGGTGAAATATCCGATGAGGAAGTCCAAAATATAACCACTGTGGGCGAAGCTGTAGACTACATCCTTGAACACTTCGCTTAAGCTTGGCCCGGAACCACACATAAGCCAGCCGGATTTCATCCGGCGTCATTATGTTGCTTTTGCTCGGAACGCAAGGTTCCGAGCGAGATAAAAACCTGATGCTCCGCCAGCACAAGGCTGGCGGTATCCTGATACCCCCGCCCTCGTGGCGGGGGAGCATCAGCTCAAACTCCGCTCGGCACCTGATGTGCCGAGCGAATCCACTTTGCCGCCCATATTTTGTAGATGAGCCAAACACCCCTTCTTTTTTCCGTGGGACAGAGCAGGGCTGCCATAATTAAGGGATGGTAATGTAAAAGGCTATAGCGAGGAGAACAAGGGCGAAAAGCAGAAGGAGCCAATTGGAGAGGAATGCTTCCTTCCACCCAGGTGAAGTCGTCGCCTCCTCCCCCGGCTTCTCGGAGGGGGTGAAGAGGGCGAGGGCAAAGGATTTCACGTTGGGGGGGCGCTCATCCGGGTGCATCTCCATAGCCCAGAGGATAGCCCTTTCCACTGAGGGCGAGATGGCCGGGTTGAGCTCCCGAGGGGGGATGAGGGAGCCGGGCTTCAGGAAACGCTGCTTGGCATCAACGGGAGCGTGGCCGGTTAACAGATGGTAAAGGGTAGCTCCCAAGGAATAGATGTCTGAGCGCACATCGGTAGGGCCGGGGCTTCCCCCATATTGCTCAAGGGGAGTATAAGGCAAAGTGCCCCGTCCCTGAATTATGGTGATAGTTTGTTCCTCATCCCTGGAAAGCACCTTAACCAGCCCGAAATCAACCAGCTTTATGGCCCCCGAAGGGGTAAGCTTCACGTTAGAAGGCTTTATGTCCCTGTGTAAGACAGGGGGGTCTTGACTGTGGAGGTATTCCAGCGCTGAGCAGAGCTGCTTGGCCCAGGAAAGCACCGTCTGCTCTTCCAGGAACTTGCCCTGGGCTCTGGTCTTATCCACAATGGTTTTGAGGTCTTCGCCGGGCACGAAATCCATCACCAGGTATTCCCGGCCCCCTTCGGTGAAGTAATCGGAGACTTTAGGCAAGTTAGGGTGATCGAGGCGAGCCAGGATGCTGGCTTCTTGATAGAATTGTCGGCGTAGTTCTTCTATGGCCTTAGGGTCCTGAGCAAGCTGAGGGATCACCTCCTTGATAGCGCAGAAACGCCCTCGCAAGCGGAGGTCCTCAGCCTTGTATACAGCCCCCATCCCGCCTCGCCCGACCAATTCTATAATCCGGTAACGGGAGCGTAAGATGGTCTCTGGGGCAAGGGGTTTAGCCAGCTCAAGCATATCCGACCTTTCCGAACTTGATTTGGATAGGCAGACCCATCAGGAAGAAGCCATGCTCATCTTGGCCGATGGCTTCGGCAAAGGGCAGCGGTGGGAATTGGGCAAGGAAACCATCATCATCGGACGCCACCAATCTTGTGATATTATCCTGTCTGACAGGCGGGTTTCCCGCTTTCACGCCCGCATCACCCGTCAGGGTCGCCAATACGTGCTCGAAGATTTGGGTAGCAAGAATGGCACCTTTGTGAACGGTGAAGCGCTGCAAGGCCCCTGGATTCTCAAAGATGGCGATGAAATCAGCATTGCCTTGGCTTTCAAGTTGATTTTCGTTGATG
>DRAO01000501.1 GCA_011041825.1 Chloroflexota bacterium | reverse complement strand
TTCCTGTCCTCAGCCGGTGCTTCTGACCAAAAAGGCCCTGGAAGAGGGAGAGTTCCCCATCGAGGTCATTGTAGAGACAGGCACTTCCCGGGACAACGTTTCCCGTGTGGCTCGCAAGGCGGGGTGTAAGGTGACGGTGGAGGAAAATGAGGGAGAATTTATCATAAGGATTGAGAAATAATGTTTTGGCGGCGGCAAAGCTGCCGCCAAAAACTTCTCCTCTATTTGAGAGGCATAATTTCAAAGGCGGGCAAACTTTCAAAATTCACAATTATAACTTCCATTTTGAGAGGACGCAATTGCTTTACTAGCTCTAGAATCTTGTCCGTGACTTCGCCTGTGAAGAAGGGTTCGTGGCAATTACGGCATACTTCAGCGGGGACATCCTTGACTACGATGACTGTTCCATCAATCACGAAGGGGGCCAGGACTTTTTGCTCTGGGATAAGCGTTCCCCCACAGAAAGGGCAACGCCCTTCAGCTCTTTCGGGTTTTCCAGTCATTTTCCCACTCCTCCGCCGAAGGTTTATAAACAGTGATAATCAACAGGCGCTGCTTCACAACATCCAAAGCCACAACTATATGAACAGGACAAGTCTGTTCCATCCAACCTAACACTAAACAGTCCGGGAGGGGCCTATGCAAAGGAGGATAATCCTCCACAATCTCACAATCCACTAATGCCCTTTCTATCTGGTTACGTGAGAGCCCTTCCGCCAGCAGCTCTGTGATAGCATGTCTTGACCACAAAATCCTGCTTCCACGAGGCTCTTGAAGGTTCAAAGAGGCTATGCGCCTTATAAAAGCTTGTTTCTGAGTCTTGTCCATAGGCCTGCCCGATTAAAGGCAAGTCGTCACAAGGATTATACCATATAAATTCCAGGAGGTAAAAAATGCCCAAGCGAGATTTCACCCGCTTGACCACACTTGCTTCCTGTGCGGGTTGAGCTGGGAAAACGGGCCCTGAGGCCCTGGCGCAGGTCCTGCGCCCGATAATAGATAGATTCCCGAAAGAGGCCTTCCCTAACCTGATGGTGGGGCTTGGCGAGGGCGACGATGCCGCCGTGTACCGTCTCAACGACGAAGTGGCCCTCATCTTCACCGCTGACTTCTTCGCCCCGGTGGTGGACGACGCCTACACTTATGGTGCTATCGCTGCCACCAACTCGATGAGCGACGTCTACGCAATGGGCGGCGAGGTGCTCATTGCTCTCAACATCGCCTGCATACCCGCCGATATGCCTCCGGAGGTAGCGGGGGCCATCTTACAGGGTGGGGCCGATAAAGTGGCCGAAGCAGGAGGCATCCTTGTGGGGGGCCATACGATGGATGACAAGGAACCCAAGTATGGCCTGGCCGTCGTCGGCACCGTGCACCCCGAAAAAGTCATCTCGAAAGGCGGAGCCAAACCCGGCGATGTGTTGGTGTTGACCAAGCCTTTAGGGACAGGGGTGATAACCACGGCCCTCAAGGTAGAGATGGCACAGGAAGCTCACATCCAAAAGGCTCTGGAAATTATGCAGAAGCTCAACCGAACGGCTGCCCGATTGATGCGGGAGGTCGGAGCCAATGCCGCTACCGACATCACTGGCTTCGGGTTGCTGGGGCACGCCCAGGAGATGGCCGCCCGAAGCGGGGTAATGCTGCGCTTTTTCGCCGAGCGCATCCCCTTCCTGCCCGGGGCCAGGGAATACGCCGAGCAGTGGCTCTTCCCCGGCGGTACTCATTCCAATGAGCGCTATTATCACCGCTGGGTGAAATTCTCCCCGGAGATAGATGAGGAGACCCAGCTTCTTCTCTATGATGCTCAGACCTCCGGCGGATTGCTTATAGCCTTGCCCCCGGATAGGGTGGAGCGTTTCCTGGCCCGTTGCACCGAAGAAGGCCAAGATGCGTGGGTGATTGGAAGAGTGATGGAAGGGGAACCGGGGACCATCGAAGTGCTATGAGGCTTAACAGTTTGAGTGTCTCGACGTGAAAGGAGTTCCACGTAGCGCTCGTAGAGCCTGGCCCGCCCGCCACGGAAAATGCGCTCGTATTGTTTGGGCAATCGGCCGGATGCCGTCACGTGTTCCCCTACCACCTCGGCCAGGATGCGCAGGAGCAAGGGGTTGCTCAGGATGCGGCACAGGGGGAGGTGCTGGCGGAAGCGGCCATCCGGTCCCACCAGCTCCTCGGCAATGCGGCGGGCTTCTTCGGAAGGCAGGGCCTCC
>DRAO01000044.1 GCA_011041825.1 Chloroflexota bacterium | reverse complement strand
CCTGTGCATCGCCAACGGTGAGTGCCGGGCCTACGAGGGCGTGCATCCTTCGCCCACCCTCACCATCCACACCCCCTCGGAAGTCTGG
Organism: Chloroflexota bacterium; assembly: GCA_011041825.1. GTDB lineage: Bacteria > Chloroflexota > Anaerolineae > SpSt-600 > SpSt-600 > HyVt-206. Next base: position 2,130 of record DRAO01000044.1, on the reverse strand, counting down.
ATGGCTATCAGCAGGGGCGAACTGGATGGAGCCCAGGCGATGTTAGAGGGAAAGTATCACATTGAAGGCGACCTGGGGCTGCTGATGCGCTTCGAGCAGCTTTTCTCCGCCGGAGAAGCGCCGGAAGAGGGTGAAGTCCCGCCTCCGCCGGAGGAAACCGAGGAACGAGGCCCCATCAAGCTGGGGATGGGCTGGCTGGCGGCGGCTTTCGTGCCTTGGATGCTGCACTGGATTGCCGGGAGCATTCCCGGCATAGGCCTCTGGGCGAGCCTGGGGTTGCCCTTCGTGCTGGGGATGGCGCTGTGGGTTTACCGGAGAGTTTTCGGGAGGCCTACCTGGTTCGAGGCGGGGACGCCGGTGTACTTCGGGCTTGCCTGGGCGGCGAGTCTTGTGAGGTTTAACTTCTTCCAGGTTTACGGAGACGTGGTGGGGTACATCGTGCTGGCGGGGCTGTGGATGGGCACGCTGGCGACGGAGACGCCCCTCACCGCCGAGTATTCCAAGTGGTCCTATCATCCGGCGCTGTGGGGGCATCCCTTCTTCATCCGCACCAACGCCGTCATCACCGCCTTCTGGGGCGTGATCTACCTGCTCCAGGCAGTCCTGGCACTCCTGGGCCACAGCGAGCCGGGCTGGAGCGTGCCGATGCTGGTGCTGCGAAACCTGCTGCTGATCCCGGCCTACGCTTTTACAGCGTGGTTCCCGAAGTGGTATCCGATTAAGTTGGCGAAAGAGTCCAGGTAAAACCAAAGGGTTCTCAGTCACCTAACCTTTCCATATACGCCACAAATGCCTTCCCCAATGGGGTCATCTCTTTGGTATCGGGATCGAAAAGGTTCCCGGTGGGGTAGGTGAGGTCGCCCAGGCTGTACCAGCACCATCGCTGCACCAGCCGGTAACCATCGGGAGGATAGCCCAGCTCCGGGTCGGCAGCGGTAAGGAAGAAATCGAAGGTGGCGTACATAAAGTTGCGCACTCGCTCGAAGGGGAAACCATAATCCCAGGGCATAGGGATGCCGTATTCGGAAACTATTAATGGCTTGTCCTGGAAGCCTTTCTCCTTCATCCAGCGGCGAAAGGCCCAAATCTGGGCTTTAAAAGCCTCCAGGTTGCCGCTGTCATCCACTTCGTAGAGGATGCCTGTGTCGTCGGGAAGGCCAGGAGGGATGTCCACCCCCCAGGAGTTCCTCTCCTCCCGAAGGATGAAGTTGTGGATGTTCCAGACATCCACCGGCATCTCCTCACCATAGCGTTCCCGGTAGACCTGTAAGATGGCTTCAATGTACCGGATACGCAATGGGGTGGGCTGGGACACGCCCCCTATAGCCACCTGGGCTGTAGGATCAGCCTGCTTTATGGCGTGGTAGGCGGTGTAGTAAGCCTCAGCGTATTCCTCCGGGGTAGCCTTACCCTGCCAGATGACATCAGGCTCATTGCCTATGAGCCATAAAGAACCCGGGTTCTGCCGAGCTATAGCCTGGATGGTGGGGATGTCAGGGCTTATTTGCCTTCCGTTAACCCACACCATCTGGGCGTATTCAATGCCCCCAGGACGGGATGGGTTGGGATTTGTCCGCCAATCCAGATACCATCCGAGCTTCAGCCTCTCGAAGCCAGCATAGGCATCAGGGGGAGGGATAGGCACCCCTACGCAGAAACGCTCTCGGGGGGTGTAAAGCCCAGGTGGAAGAGGGGTGAAGGTGGGTGTAAACCTCTTGGGTATATCTTCCAAAGTTGGCGAAGGCATCACCGTGGGCTTTGAAGCCGTACTGGTCTCCGTAGGAGTCGGCGATTCCGCAGTTGGGGTGGCTGGTGGAGTTGGCGTCGGTGTTAGGGTGGAGGAAGGTGTAATGGCAACCGAACTCGTGGGAGGAGCAGTGGGTATAAGCCGCTCAGCAAGAGAAGTAGGCGGGAGGGTCTTGCCCGTTGATAGCAGACTCCTCCCACCCCATATCATCAGAACCACCCCAGCGAAAAGCAGCAGCAAACCGAAGAACCGGCCTCTCATTTTAGAAGGCATCTTTCGCTACCCCCGCTTCAATAATAACCAGCCCCCCGCAATTACCAGCGTCAACCCCCCTAACACCACCAGGAAGGGCACTATCGGCAACCCCGGACTGGGAGAAGGGG
>DRAO01000329.1 GCA_011041825.1 Chloroflexota bacterium | reverse complement strand
TTACAAAAGCGCATAGCTGGGGAGATAAACAGCCGCCTAGCAGGCAAGAGGGTGGAAATCCTTGTGGAGGGGCGGCGCAAGGGGCGGTGGTATGGCCGCACCCGCACCAACAAGCTGGTTTTCTTCGAGCACCCAGCCAACTGGCTTGGGCGATTGGTCACGGTTGAGATAACCTGGGCTGGCCCCTGGTCGTTGCGAGGGGAAGAGCCAATCCCGGCAGCAACTTATTAACGCCCCACCCGAGCGAGGCCCTCGGCCAGCAACCAATGGGCAACCAGCGCAAGGAGCAAGTTTTGAGAGAACAAAAACACAACCGAGGTGGCTATCGCCAATCCCCCTATCCTCATTAACTTGAAAGCCACCTTGGGAACCCCAAAAACCTCCCTCCCTTCTGGGCTCAGCCCCCATTCCACACCTGCAAGGGCAAGCCCCATCAACACCCCCCAATACACACCCAGAAACGCTGTGGCAAACGCCCGGTAGAAGGCCCAGTGCGCCTGAAGGAAAAGGCCCTCCTGGAGCCTCGTGAACATCCCGCTTGCCCCGGTATCCGGGTCATATCCACAGACACGGAGGATGTAAACCTGCATAAGGGCAAGGATGAGGAAGAAAGCCAGGCATAAAACCGCCGTGTAGCCTGTGCCTTTAACCCAATCGAGGTGGCTGAGGCCCATAAAGCGGGGGACGGCTATCCCCCTTATGAGGGCTACGTAAGGAATCCCAAGGTAATAGAGGACAGCCCCGAGCTCAAAAGCCCATTGCATAAAGGGGTTCTGGAGTTGCCTTTGCAGCCACAAGCCTGCACGGCCCCGGCCCTTTTCCACAACATAGCGCCTGAAATTGCCCCATCCTGCATATAGGATTATGGAGAGCAAAACCCATAAGCCCCATTCCAGCCGGTAATCCATCTTAACACCCTTTGTGAACGATTGACATTGCCTACATTCTATGCTAGAATCCTTCAGGCGTCAAATAAAACCACTTTCCCTTCCGGACACTTCGATGCAGTGATAAGCGGGCTTTGCTTTTCGGAAATCACTCCGGGGGAGCAGAATTATGCCCTCTGGGAGATATACCGCCTGCTCAAACCCGGTGGCCTGCTCATAATCGTGGACGAAGCAGAACCGCCGCATCTGCTCGGGCGCCTGATCTACCGGCTCATCCGCATCCCTTTTGCCCTGCTTACCTGGTCTCTTGCCCGAACTACCACCAGGGCTTTGAGGGATCTCCCCCGCAAAGTGGCTGGGGCAGGCTTTAAAGTGAAATCCGTCCACTATCACGGCTTTGGGAACCTGGTGGAAATTGTGGCGAGGAAAGAAGATGGGGGGCCTGCGCTACATATTGGTGAACATAATTGACACCCTCCTCAGGGTTATCCCCATACCCGCCAGAACCGGGTTGATAATCCTCGGCAATCCCGGCAGAAATGCCCCTGTCTTCCTCACCGGAAACTACCGTCTGACGGTGGAGAGGGTCAAAAGGGCGTTGAGGGGGTTGGATGCCTATCTCCTGGTTGTCGATAGCGCAGGTATAAGTGTGTGGTGTGCCTCAGCGGGTGGATACCTTACCAATCACCAGGTCATCTCGGCCATAAAAACCAGCGGGATTGAAGGATTGGTGAACCACAGGACGGTGATATTGCCCCAATTGGCTGCCGTAGGGGTTGAGCCTCGGGTCATCCGCCAGAAGACGGGATGGAACATCGTGTTCGGCCCTGTATATGCCAAGGACATCCCTCCTTTCCTGAGCCAGGGTTGCGAGAAAACCCCTGAGATGCGCCAAGTGAGCTTCGATATAACTCAGCGTATTGAGATGGCCGTGATGTGGGCCTTCCCCCTCTCGGCGCTTGGAGCTTTCTTCACCTCTTTGATCAGGCCGGGAGCTGTGCTCCCGTTGATAGCGCTGATATGGGGGCTCTCCCTCGGGGTTTTCCTCGCCTTCCCCCTCTATGCCCGCTGGCTTAACCCCAAAGGCCATTTCCCCGACTTCGCCCGGGGAGGGCTCCAGGCCCTCTTCTGGTCCCTTGTCATCCTGGGCATTGTCGGCTACACGGAGTTAACCGGCAGGTTCGACAGGAACACCGTGTTCAACTGGGGCCTGGTTGCCCTAGGCCTGGTGGCGCTTTTGGGCTTTGATATGACGGGGAACACCCCTGTGTATAAAAGCAGCTACCATCGGGAGCGTTTCTTCGATGTGGTAATAAGCGAGAGGAAATGCAC
>DRAO01000480.1 GCA_011041825.1 Chloroflexota bacterium | reverse complement strand
GCCCCGGAGATCATCGTGCGCAACCCCGGGCAGATCGAGATCGTGGAGTGAATTTGGGCATTGGAGTCGCAGCGCGGCCATTTTTGACAATTGTTACATTTTATATTATCATCATTACCTAGGAGGTAATGATGATAAATCGGAGTGAACCCATTCACGGCCTGGGGAGGACAAGCGCCAGGCTTCTCACCACGCTGGCCGGAAGGGATCAGTATATCTTCACCACTCAGGACGCGGTGGAAATCCTTGGCGTGCAGCCCGACCAGCATGGTCGGGCTGCGGTGGTCAAGCTCTTGCACGACCTGGTGGAGCGGCGCTGGATCGAGAGGCTGGAGAAAGGCAAGTATCTCATCATCCCCTTCGCCGCTGGCCCCCGCCGCATTTACACCGCCCATGCCTTCCTCATCGCTGCTCACCTCATCGAACCCTATTACATCGGCTATTGGTCGAGCTTGCACTACCACGGGTTCACCGAGCAGCTTTCCCACACCATCTTCGTCGCCACCACCAAGCAGAAGCGGGAGCGTACCATCGCTGGGGTGACCTATAGGTTTGTGACCCTTACGCCGCGCAAGTTCTTCGGCTACAGAGGCGAATGGATCGAAGGAAGACAAATACAGGTGGCCGACCGGGAGAAGACCATCGTGGATTGCCTCGATCACCTCGAGTATTGTGGGGGCATCGTCGAGGCGGCCAAGGGGCTGTGGTATGGGGTGACGGAAAAGCGGCTGGATTTAGACAGGCTTACCGAATATGCCACCAGGGTGGGCAATCGCGCCGTTTTTAAGCGGCTGGGGTATCTGGCCGAAGTTTTGGAATTGCCCATCGAGGAGTATGTTGCTCGCTGGCGGGGTGAAATCTCGCGAGGGTATTCCCTGTTGGACCCAACGCTGGGAGGGGGCGGCGAGCGGGACGGGCGATGGCGGTTATGGGTGAATGTGCCCCGGGAAGCCCTGCTCGAATGGCGGGAGCACTAAATGATCGGGCTGGAGGAGCTTAAGCGAAAGGCTGCCGATTGGGGCGTGTCAGTGGAGGTCGCAGAGAGGGATTACGTCCTCAACTGGATGCTCAAGGGCCTCTTTGACCGGGAAGTACTGGCCCACAGCCTCGTTTTCAAAGGTGCTACCGCCCTGCGCAAGCTCTACTTTCCCGCCTATCGCTTTTCCGAGGATTTGGACTTCACCGCCACTGGCCACATTGAGGGAGAATCGCTGAAGCGGGAAATCGCTGCTGCCTGCGGGGTCGTCTCTGAGGAATCGGGCATGAGCTTTGAGCTCGTTTCCTTTCGCCGCACCAGGGGCGAGGGAGAGGCAGCCTTTGAGGGCAAGGTCGAGTATCGGGGTCCGTTGGTACGAAGAGGCAGCCTTCCCAGGATCAAGCTGGATATCACCTTCTATGAAGTCTTGGTGCTCCCGCCGGAGAAACGATCCCTGTTTCACCCCTATTCGGATGATTGCCAGGCTGTCGTTATCGCCTACCCTTTGGAAGAGATCATTGCCGAGAAAATGAGGACCCTCTTGAGTCGCCCCTGGGCACGACATGTTTACGATTTGTGGCAATTGCTCCGGCGAGGCGAGCAGCTTGATGCGGAGAAGATAATATCCGCTTTCCACATCAAATGCCAATACAAGGCTTTTACCTTCAAAGATGTCGGTGACCTTATCCGACCTCTCTATGATGAGGGACTGGAGCGGTCTTGGCAGCCCTCCCTAGGTCGCCAAGTGCGAGACCTGCCGGATTTCGCCATTGTGAGAGAGGAACTGGAGTTTCTACTTCGCAAGCTTTTTGAGGCCTGAGAGCAGGCCAGATCGTCGAGCGAGGGAAACTGCTGGGCACAACCTTTTGTGATTGGGACGAACCCCTCTTGCACTTTGAACTGATGGGAAAAGAAGAGGAAAGCAGGGAACAATGAGGGCTCTGGCATCTCCCGATCTATCGGGACCAGCCACTCCTGAGTCTTTAAGCCACTGAACGAAGGACAATGACCCACAACACGCATCGCAGTACACCAGGTGACCGTTCGGGGGATGATGACCAAAGGCAACAATCCGCAGTGCGTGGAGTGAGATTCGTCAACGAACGCGAAACGAATTAGCGGATAAGCCCGTCCGCGTTCTATCCGTTAATCCGTTCAACATCCGTTGACAGACTCATTGGAGAGCTATCCAGAATGGCCCGCGCTTTCGACAAAGAGAAGCTGGGAAAAATACTGGAGGAAG
>DRAO01000076.1 GCA_011041825.1 Chloroflexota bacterium | reverse complement strand
GGGGAGGGGTGAGGGCCAAACTCCGCTTTGCCACCATCCTCCCTGTTGTCGCTTCATAGATAGATGCTGAAACGGAGATGGCTTAATCCGGTTCGTGGCCCTTATTGATAATGAGCAGGTCCAGGGAACGCACCGTCACGAAGGGGATGTAGCCTCGTGCCCCAGAGCGGGCATAGGCATCATTAATTTGCTCCGGGATACGGGTGTAATCTATGGTGAGCACCAGCTTGTCCGCCTTCACCCATTGGTCAAGGATGGCCTCCCTCTGTGCCGTCCATTCGGGGGGAGAAGGAGCATTATCTCGTGGATAGCCGTAGTATAAATCCTCCACCCCGATGCCGGTCATAGTTTCCATATACTCCGGAAAGAGCACCCCCAGTTCCTCAGCATTCTGCGGGAAGATTCCAAAGCCAGGGTAGCGCCTGCGAGCCCGTTCAGCTATCGCCATCACGAAGTTCACCATCTCCCGTGCCGCCGTCTTGCGCCCCCGTTCCTCCCAGTATTGATAGGCCTCTACCTGATCCAGGTAAACGCCATCGAACCCCAAATCAAGCACGTGGTCCAAATAATCGAAGATAATGGCCTGCCATTCGGGATGCCAGTATCTTACCCAGTAATCGCCAGTCCAGTCAGGGTCGGGTTTGCCCAGCCATTCGGGTGGGCTCTTACTCCACCCTCGCTTCCAGTAGAAGCGGTAATCCTCTGCCTGGCCAATGCTTATGTAGCAGAGGGTCAGTTTCTTACCGCCGGGACTATGTTTAAGCTCTTCGATTACCTCAGGGCTTCCCTTGGCAGCTTCTATATCAATTATCACCAGGTCGTAGGCGGTCTCGCCAATGCGCTTCGGCTCAGCCCGCTGCAATTGATAGAGGAAATCGTTGACAGAATGCCAGTCAGGTGTAAGGCGAGGGGTTGGGGTAAAAGTGGGAGTAAGCGTGGGCTTCCTGGCCTCAGCAGGCGAAGGGGTGGGCGCAAGAGTTACACTGCCAGGCGCACACGAACTTAGCAGCAGGGCCAGAACCGTTATCAGCACCGTGTGATTTATGCGGAAGCAGCGGCGTACATCATTCCCAACCACTTTAAGCCCATAAGGCTTTAGTAAGGTCAGTGAACTCCTCCACGGGGCCTTCAAACTTGTTCCGACCCAACTCCAGCACATAGACATAGTCGGCTATCTTCAATGCCTGGCGGATTTTCTGCTCCACCAGGATGATTGTCATCCCCTCCTCATCCCGCAGGCGGGCCAGCATCTGGAAAACCTCCTGGGCCAGAAGCTTTGCCAGACCCGCCGTCGGCTCATCCACCAGCATCACTTTGGGGTCGGTCATCAGCGCCCGGCCCACCTCCACCATTCGCTGCATTCCCCCGGAGAGTTCCTCTGCTTTGGACTTGCGCCGCTCCTTGAGGAGCGGGAAGCGTTCGTAGATTTCCTCGATCTTGCGTTTGATGCGGGCCCTGTCGTTGCGGAAGGTCCACGCCCCCATCTCCAGGTTCTCTTCCACCGTCATCCAGGGGAAGATACCCGGCTGCTGGGGGAGGTAGGAGAGGCCTCTTTCGATCAGTTCGTAGGGGGCTAAGCCCACAATGTTCTCCCCGTCGAGGAGTATATTGCCCGAAGAGGGCCTGAGGAAGCCGTAGATGGTCTTGAGCAGGGTGGACTTGCCCACTCCGTTAGCGCCGAGAACTGCGGTGATCTTTCCTTTTTGAGCTGTGATGGAAACCCCTTGCAGGATGTGCAAATCTTTATAGTAACCTACATAAAGGTCACGTACTTCAAGCATAAATGCTCACTCCTACACTTAATGGGATCATACATTAAAGTAAAGCTCTATTTCATATGGGTGAGGTCGGTTGCGCACTGCGTAGTGTTCTTTCATTTTGTGCTCAATCCATCGCTCAATAAGCTCTTCACTAAAGACCCCTCCAGCCAGTAGGAAATCATGATCTTTAGCTAGAGCCTCTAAAGCTTCCTTCAATGATGAAGGCAATTGTTTAAGTTTGGCCCTCTGTTCCTCCGTCCAATCGTATACGTTTTCCTCATAGGGGCCAAATCCAGCTTCTGTGGGGTCGATCTTATTTATGATCCCATCTATTCCGGCCATCAATTGAGCGGCCATTGCGAGGTAAATGTTACAGGTAGGATCAGGGGGACGGAACTCAATGCGCACCTTGTCTGGCTGAGTGGCATATCCAGGGATACGCACGGCAGCGCTCCGATTGCC
>DRAO01000030.1 GCA_011041825.1 Chloroflexota bacterium | reverse complement strand
GCTCTACCCCAGGGTGCGGGATGCCCTCAACGAACTGGATGACCCCCAAGTGGCCCGCAGGCTCCTGGCTGGACTGGAGGTGGAGCTGGAGCTCCCCGAGGGCAAGGTCACCCTCTCGCCCGAAGAGGTGAAGGTGGGCACCGAGGACAAGCCTGGCTATGCCACTGCCGCTGAAGCCGGTTACCTGGTAACCGTTACCACCGAGATCACCCCTGAGCTCCGGCAGGAGGGTCTGGCACGAGAGCTGGTGCGACGCATCCAAAATATGCGCAAAGAAGCCGATTTCCGCATCGAAGACCGCATCTACACTTATTACCAAGCTGAGCCCGCTTTGGCTGAGGTCTTCGTTAATTTCGCCGATTACATCAAGCGGGAAACCCTCTCATTGGAACTCAGGAACGAGCCTCCGGCGGAAGGGGCTTACGTATCTACCTTTGAGTTGAAGGTGGACGAGGGCAAGAAAGAGAAGGTGACCATAGGGGTTAAGCAAGTGCGATAAGGGCGCAGGCCCCCTTCTTGCCCTCAATTTGCTTTGTGGGAAGCTTGTGGTAAAATTAGGGAAGTGCATAGGAGGTGACGCAGATGTCAAAGGGGTTGGAATTCTTCAGAAAAATGCTCGAAGAAGAGAGAGACAGGCTCAGGGCGGAGCTGGAAGCTGCCCGGAGGAAAGAACCTCTGGGGAACATCGGCTACAGCAATCATATGGCCGAAACAGCCACCGAAGCTTTCGAGCAGACAAAGGGGCAATCTCTGGAAAGGAGGCTGGAGAGGCTCCTGGCCGATGTTGAATATGCCCTTTCCAAATTTGAGAAAGGCACCTATGGGATTTGCGAGAACTGCGGCAAGCCCATAGACCCTGCTCGATTGGAAGCGCTGCCTTACGCTGTGCTTTGCTTTGAGTGCCAGCACCGGTATGAATTCGTCCCACAGAAGGGGATAGGGAATATCTAAATGGGGGTTTGGCAACGCCTGATAGTTCCAGGTGTGGCTCTGATTGTCCTGAGCCTGGATCAGTTCACCAAAGCCTTGGTGAGAAAGTACATACCCTTGGGTGAATCCTGGGCTCCTCTGGAGCCGGTGGGGAAGTTCTTCACCTTTACCCACGTGACCAATCGGGGGATAGCTTTCGGGTTATTGCCTCAATGGGGGGATTACTTCCTGTACCTGGGTGTAGGCGTTATATTGGCTATCCTCCTATATCAACATCGCCTGGATGAGGGAAGCTGCCTGCTCCGGTTGAGCCTGGGGTTCCAGTTAGGCGGGGCCTTGGGTAATCTCCTGGACAGGGTGCGTTATGGATATGTAATGGATTTCATTGATTTCAAGGTATGGCCGGTGTTTAACGTGGCCGATAGCGCAATCACCATCGGAGCTTTGCTCCTGGTTTATTATTTCCTCTTTGAGAAAAGCGATTGAGAGATTTGCGTTTTCTGAAACTAAGTGATATAATCCTGGCTGCTTTGAGAGAAGCTGAAAGCACCAGGAGGGGAGATCATGAAGTTCTACAAGACCAAAGCGAAATGCCCTGAGTGCGGACTGATATTCAAATATGCCTTGAGCGAGGAAGATATGGAAGATGAACTGGGCGAAGAGGTGTTCTGTCCTCGCTGTGGGGAACCAGCGAAGTATAAGCCTTATGTCCCTTGCACCGAGCAGGAATACCATCGCATCCTTGAGGAATACGATGAACTAGAAGAAATGTACGAATTTGAGGAGCCAGATCTGGAGGAATGGGAACCAGAGGAACTTGAGGAAGGAGAGGAGGAGTGGTAAAACCCTGAAAAATCAGGGAGGTGTTTTTCGTGCGGTGGCCTCTGCCACCACACGAAAAACACCTTTTTGCTGGGGATTGCTATTTTACCATCTTCTGGAATGTGAGGTAGAAGCAGGTATGGATAGTGTAGTTAGGCCTCTCAATGTCCCCAAGCCCTAACCCCATAATCTTATCGCTAGGAAGCCCTTCTATGTAAACCGAATAGGAACCCAACACCGCATACATAGGGAAGGCAACCGGGTATTCCGAAGGTCGAGCCTCCCTGGTCGTCTTGACATCCTGACCATTAGCCCAGGCGAACACCACCCTCTGTCCGGATAGAGGGTTGCCGTTCTCATCCAACACCTTCACATAGATGTGGTGTTTACCCTGGGCTTCTCTCTCATCGTTCCAGCGGGCTTCCACCAGCTTCCAGTAAGGTTGGCCCGGCTGGACATTGACCGGTACCAGGTG
>DRAO01000377.1 GCA_011041825.1 Chloroflexota bacterium | reverse complement strand
CGCTTGAGGAGGCGGAGAGGCTCCTGCGGGTGAACGTGGTGGAGGAGATAGAATATGCCTCCCTCGACATCCGCAGGGAATTTCGGGCAGGCATCCCTGAGGTCATCCTGGGGGAGGTGAAGACGCCATCTCAGGTGGTGGAGATAGCCTCCGTCTTCCTGAAGAGCGAGGGCCGGGCCATCGTCACCAAGGTCTCGGAGGAGCACCTGAAGGCAATAAGGGAGGCCTTCTCGGAAGGATGCGAACTCGATGTGAACGAGAGGGCCAGGCTTGTCGTCGTGCGCAGGCGGGGGTTCGAGAAGCCGAGCCTGGGCCGGAAGATAGGGGTGATGACCGGAGGAACGGCGGACATCGCCATCGCAGAAGAGGCCCGGGTTATGGCCGAGGAGATGGGATGTCAGGTCATAACGGCCTATGATGTGGGCATCGCCGGGTTCCACAGGCATCTTCAGCCCCTCAGGAAAATGCTGGAGGAAGGGGTAGATGCCATCGTGGTGGTGGCGGGGATGGAAGGGGCGCTGCCCTCGGTGGTCGCCAGCCTGGTTGATATTCCGGTCATCGGCGTGCCTTCGCCAACGGGTTACGGCTTCGGAGGGAAAGGGATGGGGGCGTTGATCGGAATGCTCCAGAGTTGCTCGCCAGGATTATGTGTGGTAAACATTAACAATGGCATCGGGGCTGGAGCATTTGCTGCCCTGATAGCACGGCGGGTGGCCGAAGCTCTGAAGGCTGTAGGAGGGGGGAAATGAAGATTGCTTACTTCGATTGTTTCTCCGGCATAAGCGGCAATATGGTTCTGGGGGCTCTCCTCGATCTCGGGCTGGAACTCGGTGCGCTCAAGGAAGCCCTGGCAGGGCTAGAGGTTTCCGGCTACGAAATCGAAGCCAGGAAGGTGCTGAAAAGACACATCGCCGGCACGCTTGTGGACGTGAAGGTTCAAGAGGAAGGGGTGGAGAGACACCTCGATGACATTTTGGAGATAATCGAAAAGAGCGCCCTGCCGGAGGACGTCAAAGAGACCTGTGGGAGGATTTTCACCAGGCTGGCCGAGGCAGAGGCCAGGGTGCACAGGGTGGACATCAAAGACATCCACTTCCACGAGGTAGGCGGCATAGACGCCATCGTTGACGTCGTCGGTTCGGTTGTGGGCCTCAAGCTCCTGGGCATCGAGGAGGTCTACTCCTCTCCCCTGCACCTTGGGAGGGGGTTTGTGGAATGCGCTCACGGGAAGTTGCCGGTTCCAGCCCCCGCCACGCTGGAGTTGGTGAAGGGGGTGCCCGTTTACGGCAGGGACATCGAAGCCGAGCTTGTTACCCCCACGGGGGCGGCCATCATCACCACCCTGGCCAGGGGGTTTGGCCCCTCCCCTGCGATGGAAATAGAAGCCATAGGCTACGGCGCAGGCCACAAAGACCTCCCCATCCCGAACCTCCTGCGGGTTTCCATCGGTCGGACCCGCAGGCCGGAAGAGGGAGGTTACGAGGAGGACGTGGTCATCGTGGTGGAGGCCAACATAGACGATATGAACCCTGAGCTTTACGAGCACGTGATGGACAAGCTCTTCGAGAAAGGGGCTTTGGACGTCTTCCTCACCCCCATCCAGATGAAGAAGAACAGGCCTGCTGTCAAGCTGAGCGCCATCGTGAGGGAAGCCGATTTGAGCGGGGTGCTCGATGCCTTCTTCGATGAGACCACCACTTTGGGGGTGAGGCTATATGAGGTCAGGAGGAAGAAGCTGAGCAGGGAGGCCACCGTCGTCGAGACCAAATATGGCAAGATAAGCGTCAAGGTGGGCAAGCTCGGCAGCATCGTCAAAAACATCTCGCCCGAATATGAGGATTGCCGCAGGATAGCCTCGCAGCTTGGCATCCCCCTTAAGGAAGTCTACGAAGAGGCAAGGAGAGCAGCCAGAGGACACTTTTGCCCTGAACACGAGGTTCAGGGCGATTAAAGGCGCTGATGCTCCGCCAACACGAGGTTGGCGGTATCCTGATACCCCCGCCCTCGTGGCGGGGGAGCATCAGCTCAAACTCCGCTCGGCACCTGGTGTGCCGAGCGAATCCAAGCCCACTGGAAGTGGGTTGTTTAGGGTGCTTCCAGCACCCTTTCAGGTTTTTAGCCGGGAGCTTCCAGCTCCCGGCTAAGAACCGCCTGTAAAGAATAGCTTTCGGGAATTGCCAGGGAAATGGACGCAAGGAAGCCGAAGGATAGGGATTTCATCGAGACGAAGG
>DRAO01000158.1 GCA_011041825.1 Chloroflexota bacterium | reverse complement strand
TGTCACTACGGTTTTTCTGGGCCTTCCCGGCTTTTTGGGCCGGTTGAGGCGCTGACGGATATGCTCCGCCATTACCAGGGGCATCATTCGAGCGCAGAAAAGGCATACCAGTACCCGAAGGGCGGAAATTGTTCCCTGATATGACCGTCTATGACAATCTGATCTGCGGCGCATTGCATCCTCGTGCTAAAGCCGACCGGGACAAAACCATTAAAGAGGTTTTCGAGCTTTTCCCCGTGCTGTGGGAGCGACGGAATCAGCTAGCCAAGAGTCTTTCCGGGGGCGAGCAGCAGATGCTGGCCATCGGGCGGGGTCTTATGTCCAAGCCCAAGTTGCTGATGCTGGATGAACCTTCCCTGGGTCTGGCTCCCCGCCTGGTTCGCCAGATATTCCAGATTGTGCAGGAATTGAAGGCCCGTGGGCTGACCATCCTGCTGGTCGAGCAGAACGTGCGCCAATCGTTGACCATCGCTGATTATGCCTATGTACTGGAGACCGGCCACATCGTGCTTTCCGGTACCGGTCGGGAAGTCCTGGAAAATGAGCACACCAAGCGAGCTTATCTGGGAGGATAACTAGGCAGCATCATCAATCTGGGAGGAAGGACAATGATGGAGAGTCAATTGACCTCTGCAAAGTTGATTGAACGGGACCATTCCATCGTAGCCCAGGCCATCTACCGATACACCGATATCGCCTTCCAGCGGGCCGAAGGGGTATACCTCTACGATTTCGATGGTCGCAGGTACCTGGATTTCGTGGCAGGCATCGCTACTATGAACGTGGGGCATTGTCACCCGGCCGTGGTGGAAGCCATCTGCGACCAGGCTCGCACCCTGATACACGGGGCTTCCCATGTGGGCTATATGGAGCCTTACGTGGAGTTGCTGGAAGCCCTCAGGGAAATTGCCCCTGGCGACCTGAAGAATGGCAAGGGCATTTTAATGAACAGCGGTTCGGAAGCTGTGGAGACGGGCGTTAAATTGGCCCGTTACGTCACCAATCGCCCGATGATCCTGGCCTTCACGGATAGTTTTCACGGGCGGCCTATGGGAGCTCTGGCCCTCACTGCCAGCAGCGAGCTTTATCGCCGACGCCTATCGGGCCTCTTCACGGGCGTCTATCACACCCCGTATCCTTATTGCTTCCGCTGTCCATTGAAGCACAAATCGCCTGAGACGTGCGGGCTGGCTTGCCTCAATCTGGTGGAAAAAGCGCTTCAGACGGTCGTCCCACCCGAGGATTTGGCAGGCATCATTGTTGAGCCCATAGCCGGTGAGGGGGGCTACATCGTCCCTCCGGACGGCTTTCTCCAGGCCCTGCGGGAAATCTGTGACCGCTACGGAGCGCTGCTCATCGCTGATGAGGTGCAGACGGGGCTGGGGCGCACGGGGAAAATGTTCGCCGTGGAGCATTGGGGCGTGGAGCCCGACATTATCTGTTTGGCCAAGGCGCTTGGAGGCGGTTTGCCCCTGGGAGGGGTGCTGGCCAGGGCGGAATTGATGGACGCCTGGCCTCCGGCAGCTCAGGGCACCACTTTCGGCGGCAATCCCATCGCTTGCCGGGCAGGATTGGCCACCTTGCGCATCGTTCAGGAAGAAAACCTGATGGCCCACGCAGTGGAGGTGGGTGATTACATCCAGAGTCGGTTCCGTGAGGCCCAAAAGGAATTGCCCATCATCGGCGATGTGCGGGGCAAAGGCCTGATGGTGGGAGTAGAGCTGGTTAACGCCGACGGCAGCCCGGCCAGCGAGATTATCAAGAAAGTGATCAAAGACATCGGGGCCAACGGGGTAGTCATCACCAAGTGCGGAGCGAGCACTCTGCGTATTGCGCCGCCGCTAATCATCTCCAAAGAACAGGCAAGCGAGGGAGTGGACATCATCATTAGAGTGTTGCGTCAATACCAGTGGTAGGGAGTTGCCTATGAAAGCTATCGTCAAGGAAAAACCCGGCCCCGGCTTTGCCTTGCGTGAGGTACCTGTGCCCCAGGCAAAGCCGGGCACCGTCATAGTCCAGGTCAAGGCCGTGGGCATCTGCGGCAGCGACATCCCCATCTTTGAAGGCGTGCGGGACGTGCCCTATCCCCTCATCCCGGGCCACGAGTTTGCCGGTGTCATCGCCGAAGTCGGTCCGGGGGTAGCGGATTGGCAGGTTGGGGACCGGGTGGCCGCAGGGCTGGTCATCGGATGTGGAGAGTGCCTCTATTGCCGACGGGGCCAGGAGGTGCTGTGCGATA
>DRAO01000248.1 GCA_011041825.1 Chloroflexota bacterium | reverse complement strand
GAAGCGCTTTGCCAGAGCCCAGGTATTTGTTGGAGGGTCAGGGGCATAAGCAGCAGCCCTGGCTGGCTGAGGGGAACGGGCAGCCAGGATGGCAGGCACAAACTGGTAAAGAGTCCGGCGATAGCGTGCATCCGGCAGGATGGAGGCAAAGGGAGCTATGAACCGATCCATTTCGACTTTGAGGGAAGAACTCATCTGCTTGAAATCCTCCAGAATTTCTGCTATACTTCTCATGGCTCTGCCTCCTTGGGTGGAAGGTTTGTTTTCTTATATTTATTATACACCAAGAGGCAGAGCCTCTTCTATTACTTGACAGTTGAGTTATGGGTAATCACCACAATTAGAGACTTGCATAAAGGGCAATAATATGTTATACTCCCCCGTTGGTAAACCAAACACGCCTCTGGACCGGGAGGGGCGTGCCGGGGGTCCCGGTTCCCTCCCCGGGATGAAAGGGGCGGAAGTGAAAAACGCAGGAAAGGAGGGAACCTAAAGTGATTGTGACGATGAAAGCATTGCTGGAAGCCGGGGTGCACTTCGGTCACAGGAGACAGCGCTGGAACCCCAAGATGAAATCTTTTATTTTTACCGAGCGAAACGGCATCCACATAATTGACCTCCAGCAGACCATCGCCCGGCTGGAACAGGCTTACGAAGCCGTCAAAGAGAAAGTCAGCAAAGGTGGGATAATCCTCTTCGTGGGCACCAAGAAGCAAGCCCGGGACACCATCGAGGCAGAAGCTAAGCGCTGTGAAATGCCCTATGTGAACATCCGCTGGTTGGGAGGAACCCTCACCAATTTCCACACCATCCGCCAACGCATCATATACCTGGAAACCCTAGAGCGCCAGAAGGAAGCAGGCGAATTTGACCTGCTCCCTAAAAAGGAGAGGATGCGTAAAGAAAGGGAGCTGGAAAGGCTCCGGAGGAAATTAGGGGGCCTAAAAGGGTTAGATAGGTTGCCCGATATGCTCTTTGTGGTGGATGTCATCAAGGAAAACCTGGCCGTGAAGGAAGCCAACCGGTTGGGTATCCCGGTGGTGGGGATGGTAGATACCAATGCTGACCCCGACCCGATAACCTATTGCATCCCGGCCAACGATGACGCCATCAGGGCTATCAAACTTATAACCAGCAAGATTGCCGATGCAGTCATCGAAGGCCGCCAGCTATATGAAACCCTCCAGGCCGAGATGGAAGCTGCGCCTGAGGAAGCAGTGGCCCTCGCCGCTGAAGAAGCCCCCGAACAATACCTTGGGCCTTCCACCCTGGAGAAGATCAAGCTGATGGACAGAGAGGCCGAGAAATGGCTCGAAGAAGCGGAAGAGATGTGGGGGGAGGAAGAACAAGAGGCTGAAGAAGAGGCTGCTGAGCCTGAGGGGGCTGTCGAGGAAATTGAGGCTGAGGCAGAAGAAGCCAAAGCAGCAGAGGCCGAGGAAGCCGAAGTGGAAGCCCCCCAGGAACCTGAAGCCAGCGCAGAAGAAACTGCTTCCGAAACCCCAGCAACAGGAGGAGTGACAAAGTGACTGTAACCACAAAGCAGGTCAAAGAACTCCGTGAGCTCACAGGAGCCGGGATACTCGATTGTAAGAAAGCATTAGAGGCAAGCGGGGGGGATTTGGAGAAAGCCAAGCAATATCTGAAACAGAGGGGCCTGGCCATAGCCGCCAAGAAAAAGGGACGGGAAGCCAGGGAAGGCCTGATCGAGGCTTATATCCACGCTGGAAGCCGGATCGGTGCTATGGTGGAATTGAACTGCGAAACAGACTTCGTGGCCCGCACCGATGAATTCAAAGCTCTGGCCCACGACATAGCTATGCAGGTAGTAGCCTTCAACCCCCTCTACATCAAACCCGAGGACATCCCCGCCGAAGTAATCGAGCAGAAGAAAGCCGAAATAAGGGCCGAATACGAAGGCTCCGGTAAGCCACCGGAGGTTATCGAAAAGATAGTGGAAAATAAGCTTGAGAAATTCTACCAAGAGGTTTGCCTGCTCCGCCAGCCCTTCATCAAGGACGAGAACACCACCGTCGAGGACGTGATCACCCAGGCCATAGCCAAGCTGGGTGAGAACGTAGTGGTTAGGCGCTTCGTCCGGTTTGAATTGGGAGAGCCCATTGCCCGATAAACAGGGTGGTGAAGCTATGGATACCCTCAAATACCGCAGGATAATGCTGAAATTGGGTGGCGAAGCTCTGGCCGGGCCCCAGGGTTTCGGCATTGACCCGGAGAAAGCCAAAGAG
>DRAO01000013.1 GCA_011041825.1 Chloroflexota bacterium | reverse complement strand
CTGCAACACGGCCAGCAGCGCTGAGAAGGCGCTCCCGCTGTGGAGGCAGGGGAGCAAAGTTTCGTACAATGCCGACCACAGGATGGCGACAACGGTTACTGCAACCATCGCCCACCCCACGATGCGCACCCGCCGGGAAAGCGCACTGCGGTTTATGCCCCAGGCTATGAGGTAAAAGGCGGCTAAAATCGCCACCGGGAGCAGCAGGCCCTGCAACCAGGATGGCATAGCATACCCTTTCGAGCTTCTCACTCCACCGTCACGCTTTTGGCCAGATTCCTGGGCTGATCCACATCACACCCCCTTCGAACGGCCATATGGTAAGCGAAAAGTTGCAGGGGGATTACATTAATCACGGGGGAGAGGAGATAGGAAAGCTTGGGCACATAAAGGACATAATCGGCCTTCCGGGCAACCTCTTCATCGCCTTCGGTAGCAAGGGCGATAACCGTACCGCCACGGGCTTTCACCTGCTCTATCTGGCTGACCATCTTGTCATATACGTGGTCACGGACGGCAATGGCTACCACAGGCATATTTTCATCTATGAGGGCAATGGGGCCATGCTTCATCTCACCAGCAGGATAACCCTCAGCGTGGATGTAGGAAATCTCCTTGAGTTTGAGAGCCCCCTCCAGGGCTATGGGGTAGTTTATAGCCCGGCCCAGGTAGAGGAAATGCTCTTTCCTGTGGAACTCCCTCGCCAATGTCTCATATTCATCGCCGTGCTCCAGGACTTTGCCAGCCAGGTTGGGCAATCGGGCCAGGTCATCCAGGTAGGCCCGCATCTCTTCGTCGCTTATTGTCCCTCGGATTCTGCCCATATAGAGGGCGAGGAGGTATTCGTCCACAATGGAAGCAGTGAAGGCTTTGGTAGAGGCCACACCTATTTCCGGGCCGGCCTGCATATAAATCACGCCGTCAGCCAGGCGGGCGGCCTGACTGCCAATCACGTTTACGATGGCGGCAATCTTCGTCCCCTTTCGACGAGCCTCCTCCATAGCGGCAAGGGTGTCCACCGTCTCGCCAGACTGGGTTATCACCAACACCAGGGTGTCACGGTCTATGTAGGGGTCCCGGTAGCGAAATTCAGAGCCGTAATCCACATCTACGGGAATGCCGACCAGCTTTTCGAACAGGAATTTGCCCACCAGCCCGGCATAATAGGAAGTCCCACAGGCCACGATGGCCATCCGTTTGAAACGGCGCAACTCATCGGGGCTTATGCCAAAATCATCCAGGACAACCTCCCCTTTCTCGAAGTCCACCCGACCCCTTATGGTGTCAACCAAGGTGCGAGCCTGCTCGTAGATTTCCTTCTGCATAAAATGGCGGTAAGGGCCTTTGCTGGCCGAGACAGGGTCCCAGGGGATGGTGTGTACCTCCTTGCTAACCGGTTTGCCTTCCAGGGTAAAGTACTCCGCTTTGGTAGCAGTTACAACGGCTATTTCCCTATCTTCCAGGAACACCATCTTGCGGGTGTGCTCCAGGATGGCGGGCATATCTGAGGCCACGAACATCTCTCCCTCGCCCACACCTACCACCACACCCCCTGCATTGCCCAACCGGGCAGCTATGAGTTTATCGGGCTCCAGAGAGCTCATTATCACCACCGCTTGGGCTCCTTGGAGCTGAGAGAGGGCCTTCCGAGCCGCTGTAACCAGGTCATCTCCCTGGTTCACGTAGCTTTCAACCAGGTGGACGATGACTTCGGTGTCGGTTTCGGATGCGAACTCGTGGCCTTCATCCTGAAGGCGCTGGCGGAGGGAGAGGAAGTTCTCCACAATGCCGTTGTGGATGACCACTATCTTTCCGGAGCAATCAATGTGAGGGTGGGCATTGTAACGGCTAGGCTTGCCGTGGGTAGCCCAACGGGTATGCCCTATACCTATGTTACCGGAAGCGGGTTCCTCCCGGAGGAGATTTTCCAGGTTGACCAGCTTGCCTACCTCACGCCTCAAGGCAATCTTGCCGTTCCGTTCGATGACGGCCAACCCGGCGGAGTCGTAGCCCCTGTATTCCAGGCGCTTAAGCCCTTCGAGGACAATGGTGCTGGCCTCACGGGGGCCTATGTAACCTACAATACCGCACATCTTATTTCATCCTCCTCAAATTTAAGCGCTGGACTCTGGCGAATCTTACTTTGGACGCAGATTCACGCAGATTTTCTCAGATAATCCTTGAAAATATTAGAAATCTGTGTGCGAAGCCTGCGAGAATCTGCGTCCGCTTTTAAGCTTTTTG
>DRAO01000049.1 GCA_011041825.1 Chloroflexota bacterium | reverse complement strand
ATTCCTTAAGCATCGAAGCCATCCCCGGGTCTCGGTCCTGGTGGATGGCAAAGGGGTCCCCATTTTCAAAGAATTCACCCGGAACATCATAGCCAGGACGATTAAGGGAATGGCCTCGGCCCTCCACGGTGGAGAGGGGCAGTACATAGTTATCAAGGTGGATTACGGCAAGGCGGCTGAGGAGGAGGGGGAGTGATGCCGAGGGTACGCTGCTATCAAACCGATTGCGTTTATTGGAAAGCAGGCTTCTGTCAGGCCAGGGAAATAGAGCTGGACCCTGAAGGAGGGTGCCTGACCGTGGAACTCGAGGATTTCGGCGCCCGCTATCCTGATACTGACTGGGAGGATGAACTGCTCGATGAGTTTGACGAAGAAGACTGGTAGAAGGGGCTCAACCCACTCCATCCGAGCTTACATCCGAACCGAGACTTTCCCGACGGCTTTCTGCCCCGGATGCGGACATGGCATCCTGATGGGAGCCCTCCTGCGGGCCATAGATGAGCTGGAGCTGGATTTTGAGAAGATGCTTTTTGTGTCTGGCATCGGCTGCTCGGGCTGGATATCAAGCCCTTATTTTGCGGCTGACACCCTTCACACCCCTCACGGTCGTCCTATCGCTTATGCGACCGGGGCCAAGTTGGCAAATCCTTCCCTCAAAGTGGTGGTCATAGGCGGTGATGGTGACCTGGCCTCCATAGGGGGTAACCACCTTATCCACGCTGCCCGTCGCAACATCGAAATGACGGTTATCTGCGCCAACAATATGATTTACGGTATGACGGGCGGTCAGGTCACTCCCACCACCCCTACCGGAGCCTTCACAATGACCACCCCTCAGGGCAACCCCGACCGCCCTTTCGATTTGTGCAAGCTGGTGGCCGGGGCTGGAGCTACATATGTAGCCCGCTATTCCGTCTACCACATCCGTCCCCTCATCAGAGCCCTTAAAAAAGCCCTTACCCACCCGGGATTCGCCTTCGTGGAGGTGTTAAGCTCCTGTCCCACCCAATATGGCCGCCGCAACCGCCTGGGAGGGCCATCGCAAATGCTGCTCTACTGGAAGGAAAAGTGCCTGCCCTTGGAGAAGGCCAGGCGGATGAGCCCGGAGGAACTGGAAGGCAAGATTTTGATTGGAGAATTCGTGGCTCCTGATTAAACGCAACCGTCTCCTTCCCCGAGCCTGAAGCAGTTAAGGGACGAAGGCTAATGCCCTACTCGCCCACCTTCCTCGAATACCTCAAAGCCGCCCCCTTCTACCGGGGGCAGATAGTGCACGTGGAGCGGATTCCGGCCCGCAAGGCCCGCTACGGCGAGCTGGAGAGGCCCCTGCCGGAGCCGTTGCAACAAGCGCTCAAACGGGCCGGGATACAGGGCCTCTACACCCACCAGGCTGATGCCATCAACGCCATCCGCCGGGGCGAGAACGTCATCGTCGCCACGGGTACGGCCAGCGGCAAGACCCTGGTCTACAACATCCCCGTGCTCGAAGCCATCCTCGGCGACTGGCGCACACGGGCTTTCTACCTCTTCCCCACCAAGGCCTTGGCCCAGGACCAGCTCCGCAGCCTGGGGGAGCTGGTGAACAACGGCCTCCCTGCCATCCGCTACGGTACTTACGACGGCGACACGCCCCAGTCGGCCCGGTCCCGTTTGCGCAAGCAGGCGTCCATCATCCTCACCAACCCCGATATGCTCCACGTGGGGATTCTCCCCAACCACCGGCTGTGGGCGCACTTCCTGGCCCACCTCAAGTTCGTGGTGGTGGACGAGGCCCACGTCTACCGGGGCGTCTTCGGCTCCCAGGTGGCCTGCGTCATCCGCCGGTTGCGGAGGCTGTGCGAATTCTATGGCTCCCGGCCCCAGTTCATCCTCTGCTCGGCCACCATCGCCAACCCCGCCGAGCATGCCCAGGAGCTCACCGGCCTCCCCGTCACCGTGATTGATGACGACGGCTCTCCCCAGGGAGCCAGGGACTTCGTGCTCTGGAACCCGCCCTTCATTGACCGGGCTCGCACAACCCGCCGCAGCGCCAACTCCGAAGCCACCAACCTGCTGGTGGAGATGGTGAAACAGGGCGTGCGCACCATCGTCTTCACCAGAGCCCGCAAGGTGGCCGAGCTCATCCTCCGCTACGCCAGGGAGGCCCTGGGCAAGGAAGCCCCGGAGCTGGCTTCGCTCATCAAATCCTACCGAGCCGGATACCTCCCCGAAGAGCGGCGACAGATCGAGCGGGAGCTCTTCTCCGGGAAGCTCCTGGGT
>DRAO01000325.1 GCA_011041825.1 Chloroflexota bacterium | reverse complement strand
GACTAAAACTTTAACCGATTTGGCTGATAAAGCTGCCCAATTGGAACCGGCAGCTATATGGAGCCGCTATCCACGCAGGTTAAAAGACCGCATCATCTTGCCTGTTGAGCAATATGGCGAGAGAGAAGCCGGTGAGGCTCTAACCCTTACTCGGAAGGCTTACAAGATAGCAACCGAATTTGTGCGATGGTGGTTTAGTGCTTGCAAGGAATAACACCTATTAAGGAGGTGTTCCGATGGCCGCTCAAATCCTGGACGGACGTGCCCTTGCCAAGGAGATACGGGCCGAAATCGCCGCCGAGGTTGCGGCGTTCAAGGAAAAATATGGCGTCACCCCCACCATCGCCGTGGTGCGAGCGGGCGAAGACCCCGCATCGGTGAGCTACGCCAACGCCATCAAGAAAACCTTCGAGAAGCGGGAGATGGGCTTCCAGCTCCACGTGCTCCCCGAAACCGCCAGCCAGGACGAGATGGTGGAGCTGGTCCGCCGCCTGAGCGCCGACCCTAACGTGCACGGCATCATCATCCAGGAGCCCCTTCCCAAGGGGATGGACGAGGCCGCCGTCAAAGAAGCTCTGGCCCCGGATAAGGACGTGGACGGCGTGCACCCGGTCAACGCCGGGCGGTTAGCACAGGTGGCTCCGGTGGGCCGCCCCCCCGGCGTGCTCGATTACTTCGTCCCGGCCACGCCCCTGGGCGGGCTGGAAATCCTCAAGCGCTACGGCATTGAAATCAGCGGCAAGCGGGCGGTGGTGGTGGGCCGCTCCAACATCGTGGGCAAGCCGATGGCGCTGCTGCTCCTGCGGGAGAACGCCACCGTTACCATCTGCCATTCCCGCACCAGGGACCTGGCCGCCGTCTGCCGGGAAGCCGACATCCTGTGCGCTGCTGTGGGCCGGGCCAGACTCATCACCGCCGATATGGTCAAGCCCGGTGCGGTGGTCATTGACTTCGGCGTGAACTTCGTGGACGGCAAGATGGTGGGCGACGTGGACTTCGAGGCCGTGAAGGAGGTGGCTGGGGCCATCACCCCTGTCCCTGGCGGCACCGGGCCGATGACCAATGCGATGCTCCTCAAGAACGTGCTGGAGGCGGCGAAGAGACAGGTGGGTGGTTAAGCGAGCGGAGAGAATCAAACGAAAGTGAGGGTGAGAGATACCTGAGATGAGGGAGATCAAAGAACGATACAAGGGAGGAGCTCCTTCTCCCAGTGAGGGCAAGCCCAGTGAGAGAGGAAAAGAGTCCGAAGAGGTTATCTTAGTGAACAAAGGGGAAGTTCTGGTTGTGCGCCCTGAAGTTGTAAAGGAGGATTTAACAGGTTGGGAAAAGAAATTTCGCAAAGCGAGAGCGATACGGGCTATGGGGGAGAAAGAGCCGTGAAGGTCCTTTACGACGCATTGGAAGATTACCAGCGGTTGCTAGAAGCCTTGGAAGAATTGGAATCCATTAAGGCCTATGATGAGGCAAAGGCTTCAAAAGATGAGGTAATCCCTTTTGAACAAGCTGTAGAAGAAATAGAGCGTGGTCTCAAATGAGCTATAGGATTTTCATCCCCGGTCCCTGCGGACGTATGGGTTTATACCCAACAGGAGTGGGAAGATATGGCCGCCCGGAAGAGACGGTTTTACCGGGAGGCTATGGAGGAAGTTGTCTGGATTTATATAAAGGATACGTAGCGCAAAATGACATTTTGGCGCTACGTAAAATCACCACAAGGAGGTGGCGCTATGGCAACCCGATCAATTCCCAGCGACATTGAAATTGCCCAGGCGGCAAAACTCAAGCCCATCTTAGAAATCGCCGAAAGCGTGGGGCTTACCAAAGATGACCTGGAGCCTTATGGCTGGTACAAGGCCAAAGTCCACCTGGACGTGCTGGAGAAGTTCAAAGACCGCCCCAACGCCAAGTACATTGATGTCACCGCCATCACCCCCACACCCCTGGGCGAGGGCAAGACCACGACTACCATCGGGCTCTCCCAGGCCATAGGGCGGTTGGGGCATAAAGTCTTCACCTGCATCCGCCAGCCCTCGATGGGGCCGACCTTCGGCATCAAGGGTGGCGCTGCGGGTGGCGGCTACTCTCAGATTGTGCCGATGGAGGACTTCAACCTGCACCTCACCGGCGACATCCACGCCGTTGGTGTGGCCCACAACCTGATGGCGGCAGCTCTGGATTCCCGCATCCACCACGAGAGCAGGCTCAGCGACGAGGAGCTGGCCGAAATCGGGTTGAAGCGGCTGAACATAGACCCCTTCTCCAT
>DRAO01000296.1 GCA_011041825.1 Chloroflexota bacterium | reverse complement strand
GTTCCAGGAAGAGGGCGTGGAGGGAGCGTTCGGGTGTTTTGCCCAGCCTGGCGTTATCTAAAGGCTTGAGATGCAGTATCATGCTAGCGAGCATTTCGAGACCCCTCCGGCCATAAAGCCACAGAGTTCACAGAGAGCACTGAAGGGATGCAGGGTTTTATAGTCTTTTGCAAAAGTCCATACAAAAGGGGAACTATTCCCCAGGTTAATTAAGGGAGGAAATTTCGGGGGGACACCCCCCGTGCCCCCCGGCAGAGGGCTTCCGCCCCCTGCACCCCCGCTTTATGTTTACTTTCCAAAGAGCGGTTTTCTACTCCGGTGTCTGACTCCCGGCTTCCTGGCACCAAAGCGCTATTCCTTTTCGATGCGAGTCGGTTCTGCGGGGTGGATTTCGTAGCGGATTTCAAAGGGCTCCAGGGGCCTTAGAGCTTTCAATTCCTCATCGTAAACCGCAGGCACGTGCTCCACCGGGTAGCCTTTCTCCACGCAGGCCAGGATCATACCCATCGTCATCGGCTTGGTCCCACCCGTTATGTCGCAGATGACCTCCTCCGGCGTCAGACCGAAGCGCTCCAAATCGTGCTGGAGGATGCCTCTGATGACCTGGTAGCATTCTTCAGCATCGTATTCGTCTTCAAGCCGTCTTTCCTCAAAATGCACCTGCGGCGTGGCGAGGCTTTTTATCCTGTCCACCGTCCCCCGCTTTTCCACTTCTTTGGTCGTGATGAGCCAGCAGTAAGCTAGCGTGTCCTGATGGTATTCCATTGCCTTGCGCACGGTATCGGGGTTGCTCACGAGCACGATGAGGCCTTTGCGCTTGTAAGGTTTGCCCTTTCCCTCGACTTCCCCTGGCCTGTATTTGCGCCGGGTAAAGACGTAATATGAGCCGGCAAAAACCACCGCCGTCGCCGCCATCGCCATTATAGCAACGAACGCGCCCCCCAGTCCCCCTAGCTCCAGAAGCCAGTCGTAGAACAGGTTGACGAGCATCGCTATAACAACGGTGCTTATCACTGGTCCAAACCAAGGAAAGTCCCAAGATACCCGCAGAATGGAGTGTTTAACCCATCGGCTCCATCGTCTTATAAATCCCATAGCTCACCTCGCACACCTGGCTTCCTCCCGCACCGCTTGCAGGTTTATCACCTCCGCCACCTCATACTGAGGCGGCGTGCTCCCCTCCACCGGCCTCAGCCTGATGACGGCGGGGAAGTACCCCATCAGCCCGTGCAGGTACGCCAGCAGGGTCACGGCGGTGTCCAGCACCACCCTCATAGCGATGGCTCCAGCTCCTTCTCTTCTACCGCTTTAGCTGCAGCCACGGCTTCGGCGATTGCCTCCTCCAGTTCCTCCGGGGGGACCTTTCGGGTACGTTCTTGGACCTCGTCAATCATAGCGAAGAATTCCTCCCGCCGCTGCTGCCACTGGCGATATTGCTCAATGGGAATCACCGCAGCCATAGGCCGCCCGGCTCGCTCGATGATGAACACATCCCCCCGGTAAAAAGCCTCTTCCAGAAGCTGGCCTAGCCTTCGCCTCGCCGCCACAGCGTTTATCACCTTCTCCATAATCCTCCCTCATCCAAGTAATGCAATTGATACAACTGCAATGATTATATCACTCTTACATCACGACGTCAAAGAAACATTAATTTAGGTGACTGCCGGCGGCGATGAAGTTTAAGGCAAGAGTCTTGTAAATCCGGCTGCGGCGTCAACGTTCAGAAAAACCCGTACCCCGCCGAGGTCTTGGCGCCGGCTCCCAGCTCCTGCAGACCATCTCGGAGCCATTCGGCGGCCATATCACGCAGCCGTGTGGCTTCATCGTCCAGCATCCCCGCCATCCCACCCCGAACAGGAAGCGGGTTTCCCGTCCCACCGTCAGAAAGTAAATGGGAACCGGGCTCTGCCAATCCGAGGGCGCTTCATCCCCCTGGTAATAGCGGGGGAAGTGCGGGTTCATCACGTCCAGCTCCAGGTGCGGCTCACTGATGGGGATGGCATCGAAGAACACCGCCCGCCCGGCCTGGCCTTCTCCTCCTTCGAAATCAGGGCCTCGCCCGAAGATGGCGCAGAAATCGGGGTCATCCTCGCTTTTGCCCAACACCAGGCAAGCATACGCTCTGGCGATACCCTTGAGGCTGCTGCCGGGGATGATGGGGACGCCATAGAGCCGGTGGAAGGTGAAGCCCACCTCCAGCGGCCCCTTCCTCCCCAACCCCACGATGAGCCGCCACTGCGGGGATGCCTCAAAGACGAGAGCATTCCAGCTCCTCAGCAGC
>DRAO01000457.1 GCA_011041825.1 Chloroflexota bacterium | reverse complement strand
GAAGTATGCCGTAATTGCCACGAACCCTTCTTCACAGGCGAAGTCACGGACAAGATTCTAGAGCTAGTAAAGCAATTGCGTCCTCTCAAAATGGAAGTCATAATTGTAAATTTCGGAAGCTTACCAGCTTTTGAGCCCGTGCCTCTCGAACAAAGATAATGTTTTGGCGGCAGCTTTGCCGCCGCCAAAACATTATTTCTCAATCCTTATGATAAATTCCCCCTCTTTTTCCTCCACCGTCACCTTGCAGCCTGCCTTCCGGGCCACACGGGAAACGTTGTCCCGGGAAGTGCCCGTTTCCACGATGACTTCAATGGGGAACTCCCCCTCTTCCAAGGCCTTTTTGGTCAGAAGCACCGGCTGAGGACAGGAAAGCCCCCTGGCGTCAACCACCTTTGCCATAGCTCACCTCCTTCATTCCCGCATTGTCCAGCCGATGGCGGCCACGACGATGATGCCCACCACCACCGCTATCTGGCCCCATATCGGCGGCCCGCCGACCTTGAGGACGCCATCCACAACCTTGTCAGGCACACCGGCCAAACTGAAGTTATGGGCGAAGGCTGCTCCCACCAGCATCCCAAGCACAAACAAAGCAGCATCACCATCGCCCTCGCCCGACATAAAATACTGGCGGCCAGGGCATCCACCGGCCAGGGCGAAGCTCATCCCGGCCAGCACCATCCCCAGGAAGTTCCACAAGTGGTTGGAATGGGCAATGGGTTGGGCAGCAAAACCTACGTGAAATTTGCCGATGGCGAGGTTGGTGACGAAAGCGGCTGCTATAAAGGCGATGACCCCGCTCAGAAGGTGCGTATCCCGCATCAGGATGACATCCCTGATGGCTCCCATCGTGCAGAAGCGGGTGCGCTGTGCTAGGAAGCCGGCCACTAGCCCCACAGCCAGGGAGATGATGATGGGGGCATGGAGCGCACCGGGGCCTTTCTTGCTGAAGAAGATGGCGTTGTTCTCGCCAAACTTGACCCGGAAGACCAGGAGCACCAGGAGCAGGAGGGCGATGCCGGGCATAACCCAGCCTGCGGCAGCGCCGGTGCGGTGAGAGCGCCCCAGGCTGTATCCTTGTTTGAGGAACCATACTCCCACAGCTACCCCGACTACGAACCCGGCTATCCCGACCACGGCGTTAAGGTCTCCTGCGGCCAGGCGCAAGTAGGCCCGCCAGGGGCAACCCAGGAAAGCCAGCGCCCCTATCATAGCGAAGAAGCCCAACACGAACCGCAGGATGGGCGCCGAACCAGCCCTGGGGCGGAATTCCCTGAAGATGAAAGCTGCCAAGAGTGCCCCCCAGACGAAGCCTATTAGCTCCGGCCTTATATATTGAACCACCGATGCTCTGTGGAGCCCCAGGGCTCCCGCTGTGTCACGGGTGAAGCAGGCCACGCATATCCCCATATTGGGCGGGTTACCCCAGAGCACCAGCAGCGATGCCAGGACGCCGATGACGGCTCCTGAAAAAACGATGCCACGACGGGAAGCGAAGAACTCCGTCATCTCGTCACCTCCATGCCAAGGGTTGTAGTGTACTGCCCCCTGCAATCGTAAGGGGCAGAGGCAAATTACCGGAGCGAATCTCAAGGTTCCGGCCCCTGCAATTCCCTTGCCATCACCTCCTTTCCGCCGGGAACCACGGCGGAAAGGAGGCACAGCAAGGCTACTCCCTTGGATGCGGAGTGCGAGAACTCCAATCGTTGCATCTCTGGAGCGCAACCTCCACTGCTGCAACGAGATCAGGAGGTTCCGCCCTCCACATAACCGGGCCTCTTCCCGCCGTGGCGTCCCTGGTATTGTGCCCTGAGACCTCAGGGCTGGTTTTCTCCCTTCCTCAGCGTCGGAAAGCAGTCATAAGATGCAACATAGCGCCCTCCGTTGTCCTTGGTTAAAGCCTGTGTAGGCTTTCAAAGGCCACCTTGCGCTCTTTCAACAGGGCAGCCAGTTTCTCTTTATCCTCCCACCGGAACCGCAGGGCCGTGCCGCAATCAGAGCTAAGATGGCGAGGGGTGGGGATGAGCTTGACCTCAAACCCCGCTTCCTTAGCCACCTTCTCGGCCCTTATAGCCCAATTAGTTGAGTAAAAGAGCACCACCCCATACTCTGCTTCAGCCATTGTCACCTCCTACTCTGGAAAATAAAGTTGACTTCTAGCTACCTGACACTTTTGACTTGCTCCCCTGAAGCAGATTTACGCAGCCCACCCGCCGGGCGATGAATCACCCGGCTGAGAAGCCTTAAAGCCGGTTGAAAACCGGCTGAGGATTAGCGGGTT
>DRAO01000189.1 GCA_011041825.1 Chloroflexota bacterium | reverse complement strand
GGTGGGAGACCCCAGAGGCGCACTTGGGTGAGACTTACCCAAGCATCGTCCAATGACCAAGCCTCGGCGGTGGAGACAACGGGGAGGGATTCCAGCCGGTGGGTGAACTGGGGCAGCACCGGACGGGTGAAATATACCCAGGCATCGGCGGCATAAATCTGGAAGAGCTCCTCAATGGCCCGGTTGACCGAGGCATCGGTCCCCCTTGCGGCAATGTAAGCGGCAATAGATACGGCGATGGCGAGAATGGTGATACCGTTACGCAGCCGACGACGGGTAAGGTTGCGCAAGGCCATAAGCCACAGAGGAGGCAGGGCCTTGAGACGCATCAAGGCTCGTTCCAGCAAGCTCCTGCCATAAGCCGATACGATGCCGTAGGTGGAGAGGGCCTCATGGGGCGGGATGGAGGCTCCTCGCCAGGCGGGGATAAGCCCGGCTGCCAGCGTTACAGCTATCCCTACCGCCACCCCCATTGCCGCCGCCTGCGGCGAAAAGCGGAAGGGTACGGGCACATTTGCCAGTTCCCCAATCCGGCGGGAGAGCACATACCCTACCACCGTGCCTGCCCCCGTCCCCAGCAATGTTCCCGGTATGGCATAAAGCAACGCCATTGCCAAGTATAGCCCCATCACCTGGATTTTCCTGGCCCCCAATGCTTTTAGCACCCCTATCTCCCGGACGCTTTCGATGACTATGGCTGCTATCGTATTGGTGACCAGGAAGCCGCTCAGGGTCAACCCCAGGGCCGAGAACAGGGAAAGCACCATCGCCAGAGCGTAGAATTCCCGCCGTCCGGGGTAATTTTCCGGGTCATTGATGTGGGGACTGGTATGGGGGATGTTAACTTTGGTGAGGTAACGGTCTATACGCCGGGCCGTTTCCCGAGCGAAACGTGGCTCGTTTAGGAGCACCAGGAGGCGGTTGAACCCTTCGGCCTCCCTCATCTTGCGGACGGTGGAAGAAGGGGCATAAGCTATTGCCACGTTAATGATGGAGGCTGAGAGGAAAGCAGGACTGCGCACTGTCCCTACTACCGTTATCTCCCGCTCTCGTCCCCCGGCTCGATACGTAATCCGCTGACCGGGTTCGATCCCGAAGAACTCCGCTGCTGAGACTTCTACTACGCACTCATCAGGGCCGGGGAAGCGCCCTTCCAGGAGGGTGAGCTTGTTCACCTCCATTTGGGTAAAGTCAGGTACACCGATGAAATAGACATCCCGCCAGGTGTTACCCAGGCTCCAGCGGGTATAGTAGGTATTGCGGAGTTCAGCAGCCTTAACATTGGGGATGTTTTCAATGCCCCGCTTGAGGCGGGCGGGGGCATCGTGCACCCAGACAGTGATGCTGGCATAGGAAGAGTGGTGAAAGGCGGCTTCCTGAGCTTGGGGGAGGCCCTGGGCAGTGGTGGCAATGGCGACGATGCCCCCCACACCCACCAGGATGCCCAGGGTGGTCAGGAGGGTTCTGAGAGGTCTGCGCAAAACATCACGATATGCCTTGCACCACAGCCACTGCATAGCGCATTCTCTCTTCTGCTGCTCTGTGCGGGGGAGGAAAGCCGGATTCCATCCTTGAGGGCTAATGCAAGAACCCCAATGGATTGCGGGGGATGCCGTTCTTGCGTATCTCGAAATGCAGGTGTGGCCCGGTGGAGCGGCCAGTGGAGCCCGAAAGCCCTATTATCTGTCCTTTTCGGACAGACATCCCCACAGCTACTTTTATCACACTGAGGTGAGCATAATACGTCATAAAGCCGTTGCGGTGGTCAATGATCACCAGCTTGCCATAGCCCTGATCGTTCCAGCCAGCGTAGACCACAAAGCCGGAGTCGGCGGCATAGACAGGTGTACCCAGAGGTACACCTATGTCAATAGCCCGGTGCAGCTTCCAGTAATACTGGGTGATATAAAGTGGTCCGTCAATGGGCCAAGCAAAACGGCCTGTGCCCTTGGCTGCCCCCGGAGGGATTGGGCCGGTGTAGTGCCTTACTATTTTGGGTTTATAGGGCTTTTGGCCTCCAGGGATGACCAACTTCTGTCCAGGGACAAGCTCATAAGGCGGGCCTTGGAGATTGTTAAGGGGGTAATCCGTGATATCTGAGGGCTTGACTTTGTACTTTTTGGCCAGGCTCTCTATGGTGTCCCCTTCTTTGACCGTGTGGTAGACCCCTGAGACAGGGAGGATTATGACCTCCATCCCTACTGGCAGCCAGTCAGGGTTCTCCTCCAGCTCGGGATTCGACCACATAATGGTCTCAGGGGAGATGCCAAAGCGAGCAGCGATGTCGAACACGGT
>DRAO01000106.1 GCA_011041825.1 Chloroflexota bacterium | reverse complement strand
GGGAGACCCTGTCCTCAGTGTGGTGCCGAGATCAAGCGGACAAAAGTAGCCGGGAGAGGCACATATTTTTGCCCCCGATGCCAGCCTTTATTCAGAGGCAAGCTCTGAAGAGCCCCCTCCTTTCCCGGCTTCTCCTTTTCCCCCCACCGTGGGGCAACATTGTCAACCACGGTTAAAAAGGCCTTCTGCGGGTATTTTCTTGCACGGCGGCGAAGCCGCCGTGCAAGAAAATATACTTCTATTTTTCCTCCCACCGCTCCCAGGGGGCGAGTTTAACCCCGGAATCCCTTAACACCCTCCAGGAACGCTCATTTGACGGTATCAGCCTTTAGTGGTATAATGGTAGCGAAATTTGGAGCCTCTTTTTGAATGTATATGAGGCCTTCTGATTAGGAAAAACCTCGAGAAGCCTCTTGCATCGTTCCCTCCAGGGATGAAATCCTTGGTTTTCAAATTACCAGATTGAGGTGTTTTAAAGATGGATACCGAAGTAATGGAACCCGAGGCCTTTACAGATTTCACGGTAGCAGAATTAGAGGCTAAAACTCTGGCTGAACTTCAGAACATCGCCAAAAGCCTCAAGGTAAGCGGTTACAGCCGCCTCAAGAAGAGCGACCTTATCTTCCGCATTCTGAAAGCCAATGCTGAGAGACAGGGTTATATTTTTGGGGGCGGCATCTTGGAAATAACCCCAGAGGGGATTGGCTTCCTCCGCTCAGACCACCTTCTGCCCGGGCCTGAGGACGTCTACGTCTCCCAATCCCAGATAAGGCGCTTTGGCTTACGGACCGGCGATTTCATCATCGGTCACGTGCGCCCTCCCAAAGAGACCGAGCGTTATTTCAGCCTGCTCAAGGTCGAGGCGGTAAACGGCATTGACCCAGAGCTGGCTAAGAGCAGGCCTCTGTTCGATGAACTCACCCCTATCTTCCCCAATCAACAGATTCGCTTGGAGACAAGCTCTCACATCCTTACTACCCGGTTGCTGGACCTCATTGCCCCTATTGGAAGGGGTCAAAGAGGGCTCATCGTTTCGCCCCCTAAAGCTGGCAAGACCACCGTCCTAAAGCACATCGCCAATGCCATAACCACCAACTACGATGATATCCACCTGATGATTGTCCTGGTGGGTGAACGGCCCGAGGAAGTGACCGATATGGAACGCTCGGTGGCTCCGGAGGTGGAAGTGGTCTCCTCAACCTTCGATGACCCGGTGGAGAACCACATTAAGGTGGCTGAAATCGCCCTGGAGAGGGCCAAACGTCTGGTGGAAGCCAAGAAGGATGTGGTAATCCTGCTGGATAGCATCACCCGCTTGACGAGAGCCTATAACTTGGTGGTGCCTCCCAGCGGGAGAACCCTCTCTGGTGGTGTTGACCCGGCAGCCCTCTATCCCCCAAAGCGGTTCTTCGGGGCCGCCCGCAATATCGAAGAAGGCGGTAGCCTTACCATCATAGCAACTTGCCTGATAGAAACTGGCAGCCGGATGGATGATGTCATCTACGAAGAATTCAAAGGCACTGGCAATATGGAGCTTCACCTC
This sequence comes from Chloroflexota bacterium, assembly GCA_011041825.1. GTDB lineage: Bacteria > Chloroflexota > Anaerolineae > SpSt-600 > SpSt-600 > HyVt-206. The sequence continues at coordinate 784 of DRAO01000106.1, read as the reverse complement.
AGCCGGAAGCTTCAAGAACGGCGTATCTTCCCCGCCTTCGATATAGAGCGCTCCGGCACCCGTCGGGAGGAACTCCTGCTGGATGAGTATACCCTTAACCGTGTGTGGATGTTACGCCGGATGTTCTCGTATATGATTTCACCACCTCCCAACGGAGCCGGGATGGATATGGCCGATGCAATGCAGGCCCTCTTAGACCATATGCGGAAGACCCGAAACAATCGGGAATTCCTCGAAAGCCTGAACAAGCAGACCCTGTGAGGCTTTTACGTTGGATGATCAAACCCTTTACCATCGAATCTCCTACCTGCTCGCAGTAATTGCACTGGCCCTCCTTATAACCCTGGAGAACCTCAATCCCGGATGGGCCAACAAGCACACATCTAAAGCTCTGGCCTTCCTTGAAAAGGCCGGAGCTTTGGTTATACATCATTCGCCATCGGCAAAATTTTCAGGACACGGAAAGAGCAGGGCATCCCTCGTAGCGCAAAATCTTGCAGAAGCGGATGCCCCTCGATTTAACTCGGCCCCTCTGCTTCGCCCCGGGGCCTCTGCTTCAATCGTATTCGAGGAAGCCTTGCGCCCCAGGCCGGTGTTCCATACCACCATACCTGTGTGGCCCCGTAACCGTATAATCACCTATACCGTCCAGGCAGGGGATACCGTGTTCGACATCGCTGCTCGCTTTGGCATCTCCCCTGAGACCATTATGTGGTCGAATCCCGAGCTGGAGGAGAACCCTGACTGGCTGCCAGTAGGGATGGAGGTCATAATCCTCCCTGTC
>DRAO01000320.1 GCA_011041825.1 Chloroflexota bacterium | reverse complement strand
GTTCATCTCGAATGAGCATATAAACCTTGTCCTCCAGATCTTTGGAGGATGGGCTTTTTCTTTTTTCGATGCCAAGTTCGGAGGTAAGCTCAATGTATCGGTCAACCGGCATGCCTTCCTTCTCCAGTATCTTGGCACCGCATCGGGCAGCACAAGCATCAATTAAGATTCGTTTTTCAGCCTTTCTCTGCGTCTCCGTGATCTTCGGGATGGGAACAGCCACTGCCGGGAGGCAAGCAATTTTCACTTTGTCTTTGAATTCCTCCCACACCCTGATGCAGGCTTTGGCAGCGGCAATTCCTGTATCACATCCGCCAAAGCAAGTATAAATTCCTATCATGGTGCCCTCCTTCATTGTTGGTTGTAAGCTCTACTGCCACCTGATGCCCGAGCTGGCCCACGCTGGTTGCCCATCGCAGGCCAGGAGATGTCCATAACCCACTCCCTTCGAGCGCGCTTTCAGAGGTAACTGCTAAGGGCAGCGGACGATGTCCTGCGCCCACAGGCAATCGGCGCAGGAGGGGTTCCATCCCCAACAGCCCTCGTTGATCTCCCTCAGGTCGCAGGTGTCTCTGAGGTCACAGTCCACGCAGGAGGGAAAGCGGAAGTCGCGCACCTGGGCGCGGAATCTCACATAGTCCTCTGATGTCCATATCTCGGCCAGGGTGCTATCGTGCACGTTGCCCAAGGTGTAGCGAGTGACCTGCTTGCGGCGGCCGAAGATATAGTAGGGATAGGAGTGCATCAGAGCATAACAGGGGCTCACCCCTCCGTCCCAGCCAATCACCAGCGCTTTGCCGGCGATGAAACGGCAGCGCCTCTCCGCCCCCCAACTCATACGGGGAAGCTCCATCACTCCCCACAGCAGCCAATCGCCGCTCTTCACCGGCCAGCCGATGGAGATGGGCAATTGGAAATCGCCGTCGCGGCTGTAAAGGACTTCTTCCATCATCTCCTCGGTGTGGGGGAGGAGGTTGGTGATGATGACGAAAGAGGCGCCGATGGAGTTGGCTAGCTCCAGGAGGGCGGGAAGTTCTTCTATGTTGCGCCTCATGGCCACGAACTCTACCCCTACCCTTGGCAGAACGCTTCCCCTCCGCCGCTTGGCCTCATTGAGCTCGGCGATGTTGGCCAGAACCTGGGGCAGGCTGGAGCCGCGCCTTATCCCCTCATAGGTCTCGGGCTTCACCCCATCAATGGAGACCACCAGCCTGTCCACTGAGCCGATCAACTCATCCGCACGCCCACCGATGAGCAACCCGTTGCTGCTCACCGTCACCCTGACGCCCAATGCCTTTATCTCCCGCAACATGTCCAAGATTCGGGGGTGATAAAAAGGCTCGCCGTAGCCGCCGATGTTCACCTCCCTCAGCTCGGGGAGGGCCCTCATCTGTTCCAGGACGAGCCCAAAGGTCTCCTCGTCCATGTCCTTCAGCGGCTCGTCCCAGACATTGCGCACGCAGGTGGCGCAGTGAAGATTGCAACGGGTGGTAACCTCGAGATAGACCTTTCGCACGTCGGGGGCGGCCACCCTCAAAGCGAGGCCGTCCTCCATGCCCTCGAGAATCAATTCCTTGCCCTCATCGAGGCCATAGCGCTCTCGATAGAGGGGCGGGATGGCTATCTGACCATCCTTACCTATAACAATTCTAGGCATTGCTTTTCCTCCAGCCCTTTTTAGGTCTTTTCTTTCCCCTTCGACGGGCTCGACACTTGGGGCAGGAACAGGAAGGGGGAGGGCCTATAGGAGGTGGGAGTGCGAAAATTCCTCCTGCCCTCTCAACTCGATCGCGCACCAGATTCTGGACCAGATCCATTAAAGCGAGGACCCTTTCGTCCTCCACTCGATAGTAGATGTTCAGGCCTTCCTTACGGGCGCTTACCAGGCCTGCGGCGCGCAAGATAGCCAGTTGCTGGGAGACGTAAGGCTGGCGCAGGCCCAGGACGGCGGTGATGTGGCAAACGCATTGCTCCTCTTCCCGCAGGATGTCCAGGATGCGCAATCGCACCGGGTGGGCCAAGGCCTTTATAACCTTCGCCTGTACCTCATAAGCGTGCATTTCTTGGCCCGTGTCCTCTCACTTCGTACTGCAGTTTGACTATATGCGATTTTCTGAATATATTATAGGCACAAAAAAGAATTTGTCAAATTAAGCTTGGCAGGATGCTAACCTCTCACCAGGTTTTCTCTCCTTGACCTTACCCATAAGTGTCACCAAAGCAACATAGCGATGGAGCCAACGTTTCGAGGAGTGCGATTCCCCATCCCTCGACCCCCTTCCCCACGTGCGGGAGGCTAGGGGGTCTCCGCTGGCGACAAACTGCGACTTGG
>DRAO01000058.1 GCA_011041825.1 Chloroflexota bacterium | reverse complement strand
AGGTTGATATGGAGTTCGACATCCAGGCCAGGCACCATTACGTGCCTGTTGACCCTGAACTCCTCGCCAAAATACGCAGGCTGGCCCACGCCAAAGGCATAAGCGTAGAAAGCCTGGTGAACCTTTGGCTTCAAGAGCGGTTGCTTTCGAGTAAGGCATAGCACAAGAGAAGGGTGTTTCTGCCCAAGGGCTTCGCCGCTAAATAAAGGGCTTCACAGCTCCCGCCCCACTGCCTCTGCCACACGGCGCAGTTCTTCCATAAGCTCGGCGAATTTGTCGGGCTTGAGGGATTGGCCGCCATCGGAGAGGGCTTCCTCGGGGCGGGGGTGGACTTCGATGAGCAGGCCGTCGGATCCGGCGGCGATGGCTGCCTTCGCCATCGGTCCCACCAGCTCCCACTTGCCCGTGCCGTGGCTGGGGTCAACGATCACGGGAAGGTGCGTGAGCTGTTTCAGTAACGGCACGGCGGACAGGTCCAGCGTATTGCGGGTGTAGGTCTCAAAGGTGCGGATGCCCCGTTCGCACAGCATCACTTTGTGGTTCCCCTGGATGAGGATGTACTCCGCCGCCATCAGCAGCTCCTCGATGGTGGACATCAGCCCCCGCTTGAGGAGCACCGGCTTGGATGTCTGCCCCACGGCCTCCAGCAGCCGGTAGTTCTGCATATTCCGGGTGCCGATCTGGAGGATGTCGGCATAGCGGGCTACAAGGGGGACTTCCTGCGGGGACATCACTTCGGTGACCACGGGAAGCCCCGTCTCGGCTTTGGCCTCAGCCAGCAGCTCCAGCCCTCTGAGGCCCAAGCCTTGGAAGCTGTAGGGAGAGGTACGGGGCTTGAAGGCGCCACCCCGGAGGATGTGGGCGCCAGCGGCTTTTACCGCACGAGCCGTTTGCAGAAGCTGTTCCCGGCTTTCCACCGCACACGGCCCGGCCATCACCACCACTTTCCTGTCGCCGATGCGGAGGCCGTTGAGGGAGATGACGGTGTCTTGCGGGTGGAAATCCCGGCTAGCAAGCTTAAAGGGCCGGAGAATCCGCACCGTCCGTTCCACCCCCTCCATCCTCTCGAAGAGATGAGGCTCCAGCCGTCGCTCGTCGCCGATGACGCCGATGATGGTGCGTTCTTCGCCCTGGGAGAGGTGGGGGCGGAAGCCCAACTCTTCGACCCGCTGTACTACTTTATCTATCTCCTCCTTGGCGGCGTCCTTGCGCATAATGATAATCATACCTCTTCCCCCTCACAAAGGCTTTGGCAGGAGCTCTCCTCTAACCGATTTGGAGAAGGATTTCAGGGGGATACCCCCCCTGCACCCCCTCTAATAACAAAAAAGCGTGGGGCGGTTTGCCCCACGCTTCCCAAATTGCTTAACCTGCCTGCTCGTATCATCTCCTCCATTGCGTGAAGCAAGCCGCTGCCTCACGGGCAACATTAAAGCAATAAAAGTAATAGCAGCGGGCTTCACGCCTTTCTGTATAAGCAGTAACAGGCAGAACCCCTTCTGCGGCAGGAGATATGGACATTGCGTATCTACTCAAACAAACAACCATCTATCTAACCGCCTTTTTCTGGTCAATTTTGTGCTTTTGATTATATCTGAGTTGCCAGGACTTGTCAAATGCGCCAAGTGCTTGCAATTTCAGGGAAGGTATGTTATGCTTTTTATGATTATAACCCGGGAGGAGGTAGAAAATGAAACCCTGGTCTATTGCCAAAATCCTTTCCCTGTTGGTGCTGGTGTTACTGATTACGACGGCTTGCCTACCTACAAAAACTCCTTCCAAGCCCGTGGTTATCATTACCTCCCCAGCTCCAGGCACACAGGTTCAGGTAGGCCAGGTGATAACTATCCAGGCCACTGCTACGGATAAAAAGGGTGTGGCCAGGATTGAGTTGTGGGTGGATGGAGCTCTGGCCGGGACTGCTTCGGCTCCGGGGGGACAAGCCCTTCAATCCTTCCTGGCATCTTTCAATTGGACTCCCCCTTCTCCTGGTTCTCATACCATTGAGGTCAAGGCTTATAACGTTGATGGCAATGTCAGCTCTCCTGCGGCTATCATCCTCAACGTCACCGGTGCTGTTGCTCAGGCAACGCCGACACCAACCGGTCCCACTCAGCCTCCGTTGCAACCTACCACCCCACCTCCTACGCTTGGCCCTCAGCTGGCTTATCTGGTGGCTAATACCAACGTTAACATCCGTTCGGGCCCGGGCACAGGTTATCCCGTCCTTGCCGTGCTAGGAATGGGCCAGCGGGCTGTAATCACGGGAAGGAGTGCCGATGGCGGCTGGTGGCAAATTGAGCACCCCCCTGGTTCCGGTGGTAGAGGATGGGTT
>DRAO01000225.1 GCA_011041825.1 Chloroflexota bacterium | reverse complement strand
TGGTATACTGGATGCCGTGCATAAGGAGGAGATAATGGGAGTAGTGGCTTTCGAGGGTATTGTTGAGCGAGGTCAAATAAAGTTGAAAACCGGTGTTCGCCTACCAGACAAAACAGAAGTGTATGTACTTGTACCCGAGATTGAAATCGAACCAAGTGTTAATATATTTAGTCCTCGTTTGGCACATCCAGAACAGGCGGCAGACTTCAAATTAGAAGTTATTGAGGAACCTCCGGATGCCAGCTTATGATGCTATCCATTTTAACCCGCCAGCGCCACTTGCAAAAGTGGCTCTACGCAACCCAGACAAGGGAACGGAATCTTGGTATCGAAGGGATGCTTCCGAAACAGAGGTTTTTAAGAAAAGTTATTTCTTCGACAGCGGCTTCGCCGCTGTCGAAGAAATAACTTCCTCTTTAGCGTTGATAGGTTTATTTTTCTGAGGGCGGCGAAGCCGTCAGAAAAGCAACTTAGCGGTTTGGATGGTACTGGCGAGTGCAACTGAATAAAGCACGGTGAGGTGAGCCTGACCGAAAGGCAGGCCTTAAAAGGGGAAGTCCGGTGGTCCGTCCGAGAGCCCCATCGGGCGGAGAGGCCGGCGCTGTCCCGCAACTGTAATCCCGTTCCGGGTGCATCGGGAGCCTTCACAGAATCTCGCAATGATTTTGTGGGGTTCCCAAAAAGGCCGGGGCCAAAGGGCCGCACCTCAGGGCGGGAGAGCCAGGATACCTGCCTCACCGCTGTTCCAGGAACCTGCGAGGACAGGGGAATGGAACCACGGCTCTAGGGAAAGAGCCGTGTTTCTCCCCTTGTCGTTGTAGGCAAGGGGTTTTTTGTGTCTACCCCCCAACCTCGTAGGGGGGATTTTTGTTTTTGCAAGGCCCCTGCCTGACTAAAGGTTGTTATTTTTCAACGGCACTGCCGTCGAAAAATAACCCCCTTTGCGCAATTTTGTAAACAGGAGCGAATGACACAAATCCTCCGTCAAGAGGGTAAACTGCGAGATGGACAAGAGGCGAGAAGCCTTCCACCCTGTATCGTGGACAGTATGGCTGATAGGAGCCCTGGTGCCTGCCCTGGTAACCCGGAATCCTTTCTACCTCACCCTGATGCTTATGGCCGCCTCGCTGGTTTACATAGCCGTAGGCCGCTCTTCACCCCTGTATTCATCCTGGCACATATTGCTGAAAACAGGGCTCATCCTGGCCGCCTTTGGAGCCATCATAAACCCTCTGACAGTGCATATCGGAGAGCACGTGCTCTTCACCCTTCCTTCCCTGCAACTGAAGGCCGGAGGGACGGTGTTCTTAGAGATAGGAGGGAAGGTGACCCTGGAGGCCCTCTCCTACGGATTGGTGAACGGCCTCAGCCTGGCCCTGATACTCCTAATCTTCGCCGCCTTTAACCTGGGAGCCGACCATTACCGGCTCTTGCGTGCCATCCCTTTTCACCAGACTGGGGTGGTGATGTCCATCGCCTTCACCTTTGTCCCCCAGATGGTGGCGAGCCTGCGGAGAATCCGAGAAGCTCAGACTATCCGAGGGCACCGCTTTCGCAGCCTGCGGGACATAATCCCCTTGGTGATACCATTGCTGGTAAGCGCCCTGGAGAAGGCCATCCAACTGGCGGAATCTATGGAAGCCCGGGGGTTCTCTTACGCAGGTAGCGCATCCGAAGAGCGCTTCGGAATGGCTCAGCAAGCGATGCTGGGGATGGCCTTCTTCGCCATCCTGGGAGGACTTGCGGGGAGGGCTCTCTTCCCCGGAAAGGGGCAATGGATGGGAACGGCGGCAATGGCGCTGGGATTGGGCGTGCTTCTCCTGAGCCTCCGCAGGATGGCTAAAGGACGCAAGCGAAGCCACTACCGTCGAGATCAATGGCGGAGGGAGGACACTTTAATCACCGCCATCTCAGGCGTCGTCCTGGCCGGGTTCGGGATGGCCTGGGCACTGCGGGAGAGCACTCTATGGTTCTATCCCTACCCTTCCTTCCACTTGCCGGGGGTCAACCCCTGGCTGGCCGTTCTCTCGGCCCTGACGGCAACCCCGGCCATCATCCGGGGGAGCTAACGCCGCCGCTCTTATTTAGCAGAATTTAGCAGAAAACCGCTCTTTGCAAAGTAAACATAAAGCGGGGTGCAGGGGGCGGAAGCCCCCTGCCGGAGGGCACGGGGTGTCCCCCCGAAATTTCCTCCTTGTTAACCGTGGTTCTAGCTACCCGACACTTTTGACTTGCTCCTCTGAAGCAGATTTACGCAGCCCACCCGCCGGGCGATGAATCACCCGGCTGAGAAGCCTTAAAGCCGGTTGAAAACCGGCTGAGGATTAGCGGGTTTTCAACCC
>DRAO01000303.1 GCA_011041825.1 Chloroflexota bacterium | reverse complement strand
TCGCCCCCGCACGAGAAAACACTTCAAAAAATGCTTTTTAACCTGCCCTCGCCGGAGGGAACCATTTGAGCAAGAACAGCGTGGCACTTTTTCAACACCCTCCGTCTGGTGTGATTTGGCTTCTCTCGCAAAAGCTGTTATAATGAGATTATCCTAAAGAACAGAAGCGAGGCATCCTTATGAAAGCGATCAAGGAACAGGTGAAGGTAGAGATAGATTTCCCTCCCGAAACATTTACCACAATGAGGGTGATTGGCCTGGAGGGAGAGAAACTGATTTGGGAATTGAAGAAGGCTATGGCTCTCCACTTGTTTAGAAAAGGGCTCCTCTCCATAGGCAAAGCGGCCGAGTTAGCCGAGTTGTGCCTGGCCGATTTCATAGAGCTTCTGATACAAGAAGGTATGCCCATAGCTACTTACACACTCGAAGAGCTGGAGAAAGATCTACAGGCTTTTGAAAGGTTGGAAAGATGATCGTGATCTCCAACGCTGGGCCGTTAATCGCATTGGCTCGAATCAGGCACTTCGAGTTGCTGCGGGATCTCTTTGGCCATCTCTTAATTCCCCAAGCCGTATACGAAGAGGTGGTTGTAAAAGGGGCGGGAAGGCCGGGAGCTTATGAGACGGCAAGCGCTTGTGGAGACTGGCTTAATGTCGTCTCGGTCAAAGACGTAACCATAGTACGGAGCCTTCTCGCCAGGCTTGGCAAAGGGGAATCCGAAGCGATAGCCCTCGCTTTGGAGAAAAAGGCCGATCTTTTATTAATGGATGATCTCAAGGCCCGAGCAGTTGCCGAGTTTATGGGATTAGCCGTAAGTGGCACAGTAGGAGTAGTATTTCAAGCATACAGACAGGGCATTGTGTCGGACCTCAATCAGGTTCTGGATGCATTGCGGGCAAAGGGTTTCTGGATTGACGATGACGTGTATAACCGGGTGTTAAGGAGCAAATAAATCCTCTTGATAACCACTTTCATCTTGCTATTCCCCTCCCAGAAGAGCATGGACGGCTTCAGGCCACCAGGTGAAGCTGTCCAGCACCCGACCGAAGTCTGCTCCCCGGTCCGGCCACAGGGCTATCCGGGAATACATTAGCAGCACCGTCATTGCGCCGTTGGCTTCCTGAACCCATACCAGGGCGTGGGCATCGGCCTCCTTCGATTCCACCTCAAGCAGGAGGAAGTGATTGCCGGGGCCTCCTGTTCGGCGGCTCAACTCGACCGTGTCCTCCTTGAAAGGCCCCAGACCAGCCACGTTGTAGCCCTCGGTGAAGTCCTCCCACTCCTCGTCCGAGATGAGCTTCCCCGTAAGGGCAAAGTAGACGTAAACGAAACTGGTCTTATCCGGAACCGAGAAGATGTAATGGCGGCCTTCCTCCGTCTCTTTGGAAATGAGTTCGAAGTCAGCGGGCAAACGGAAGGTGAAAAGGCCATCGGGGTCTTCAAAAGGTTCCAGGGAGGTTTCTTCCACCGTGAACTCGTAGCGGCCCATCTCCTCCTCGTTCATAATCAGCACCACATAGTGTTTGCCGGGAGGCCATCCTCCATCAGGGATATGGGAGATGGACAACCCTGCCCCTGAGGCATTTTCCATAATTGTGATGCCTTTAGGGGCGGTCTTATCCAGTTGCCCGTTCACGTACCACTGAGCCTTCAGGTTTGCCTTTTTCATCTTAATCCTCCTTCGTAACTTGCGGGAGGTTGAGCTATTGAACCAGCAATTCCCGCACCTTCTTGAGCTTGCCCAGGTGGATTCTGGGACAGGCGAGGACATAATAGGTGCCGTCCCGGAACACGAAGTGTACCGTCGGCATAAGGCCTCCCTTGATCTCCACCGCCGCCAGGTCGCTGCGGGGATGCTCGACGAGCAGCTCGTTGAGCGAGGGCCGAAACAAGCCCCGCTTCATCGAGAAGAACCCCACCTTGGTTGGCCCGACGGCCACATAGAAGATCCCTTCGTGATCACCGGGGAGAGCCGCTTCCTTCACGATGATATCCGCCCAGGCTTTGCCGACCATAGTTTTGACGATGGATTTCTTGGCCTCCAGGGTCACTCCGGCAATTACTTTTTCACCCATAAGTTGGCTGGCTTTCTTATCCGCACTCATCTTGTTCCTCCTTGTTGCGATTCGGGTGCGCAGCGAGCGCCGCACACCCAACTAAGGCTTGTTAGAACACCACGCTGTTGACCATATCCATAAAGGTAGGAGCCAGGTCATCCCACTGTCCTGGCGGGGTCATAGCCGAGAGGGCAAAAGCCTTATCATCTACCAGCGCCACTATCAAAGCCCCCTCGAAGGGCACGTCCCCGATGGAGCCAGAAGCCTCGGCCAGGGCTGCCGGGTAGCCGTTA
>DRAO01000440.1 GCA_011041825.1 Chloroflexota bacterium | reverse complement strand
AATCTCCTAATCCCCCACCCCAGTACCCTCTTTAAACAAAAGCGCTTCTCGCCCCGCCGTTAGGCCGGGGGGCTTGGGGGGTGACCCCCCAACCCCATTTCTCCTCTTTCTAAACAAAAGCGCTTCTCGCCTGAAAGGACGAGAAGCGCTTCCCTCTCGTGGTGCCACCTTTCTTCGCCGCCGCCTCACGGCGGACGGCCTCAGCGGGTGGTATACCACCCTGGCCCGATAACGGGGGCCTACCGGCTCAGCATACTCGGCCCTGGGATGGGACGCAGATTTACACCCGGATTCGCTCGGCACACCAGGTGCCGAGCGGAGTTTGAGCTGATGCTCCCCCGCCACAAGGGCGGGGGTATCAGGATACCGCCAGCCTTGTGCTGGCGGAGCATCAGGTTCTTATCTCGCTCGGAACCTTGTGTTCCGAGCAAAAGCAACTAGCCAGCTTAATTTTCAGACAGGCTCTTATCTGAGTCCCGCCACAGGGCCTTTCCTCCTGCGGCTCGGGAGGGGATTCGGCAACCCCTGGCCATCGCCTTCCCAGCCCCGGCGACTCTCTGGGGACCAGCGTGGCTGCCTACTCGTCTCCGTCATCGCCTTTAAAGCTATTGCTTATTAGGCCGGTTGCTCCGCACAAGGTAAAATAAAATGGGCGGTACTGGACTCGAACCAGTGACCTCAGCGATGTCAACGCTGCGCTCTAACCAACTGAGCTAACCGCCCAAGCGCCTTAAATTATACCACTAAATGGCGGATTCTGCAAATATGGGTAGCACGAGGGTGTTGAAAAAGTGCCATTCTCATTTTGTTTGATGAGCGTCCTCCGTTCGAGGCAGGTTAAAAAAGCTTTTGAGGGTATTTTCTTGCAGGGCGGCGAAGCCGCCCTGCAAGAAAATACTACCCTTTTTCTCCCAGCTCCCGGGGCAGGTTTAACTCCGGGGTTTTTCAACACCCTCATCTCTTTGAGGAGGAGTCTGTACCAATTAAGGAGAAAAGGAAGCGTTTTTGTGGGCAACGGCTTCGCCGTTGCTCACAAAAACACCCCTCTTTTCGGGCCAAGCAGAGCGGAAATTCCTTGACAAAAGGTTTTTTTGATGCTAAGCTATCTTACGTCCATAATCGCACCTTTGTTTATTTTGAGGGTAGAGACAACCAGCTTCGCCATCATCCGAAATAGCAAGCCTCCCTACGAGAAAATCCTATGGACCGTAAAAAGGATTATTACGAAATCCTGGGTGTAAGCCGCAACGCCACTCAGGAAGAAATCAAAAAGGCATACCGGCGCCTGGCCCGGCAATATCACCCCGATGTGAATAAGAGCCCCGAAGCTGAGGCTAAATTCAAGGAAATCAACGAAGCTTACGAGGTGCTTTCTGACCCTGAGAAACGGAGCATTTACGACCGCTATGGCCACGCCGGGCTAAGTGGGGATTTTGCCGACTTCAGCGGCTTCGGAGGATTTGGCGGGCTGGAGAGCATCATCGAGGAATTCTTCGGCGACTTTGGGTTCCGCAGGACCCGACGTCGGGCGCCACGACGTGGGTCTGACCTCTATTACGAATTGAGCATATCCTTTGAAGAAGCAGCCTTCGGCACCGAAAAGGAAATTGAGATCAGCCGCTATGAGATATGCCCCCACTGCCATGGGACCGGTGCCGAACCTGGCACCACCCCTATCCGATGCCCACAATGTAATGGCACTGGAGAGGTACGCAACATCCGGAACACCTTCCTCGGCTCCTTTGTCACTGTGACCACCTGCCCCCGTTGTGAGGGGACCGGTGAAGTAATCGTATCCCCTTGCACCCAATGCCACGGCAACCGTAAGGCACGGGTAAAGCGCAAGCTGGTGGTTGAGATACCCCCTGGGGTGGATGACGGCACCCGTATCCGCCTCTCCGGTGAAGGCGACGCTGGCGATATGGGAGGGCCGTCTGGGAACCTGTACGTGGTCATCTCGGTGCGCCCGCACCCATATTTCCGCCGGGAGGGTAACGACATCTACTTGGAGCTTCCCATCAACATCGTACAAGCTGCCCTGGGCGATGAGGTGGAAATCCCCACCCTCGATGGCCCGGAAAAATTCGTCATCCCGCCCGGAACTCAACCGGGCCAGAGCTTCCGCTTGCGGGGCAAGGGAATCCCCAAGCTTCATAGAAATGGGCGAGGGGATATGTACGTAACCATCAAAGTGGTCATCCCGAAAGAGCTGACACCTAAACAGCGAGAGCTGCTGGTTGAACTGGGCAAGACAATGGGCAAGGAGGTTTTCCCGCAGGATAAAGGCTTCTTCAAAAGGGTTAAGGATGTCTTTAAGGCTTAGTTGCTTTTCGCCAGCAGCTTTGCCCTT
>DRAO01000084.1 GCA_011041825.1 Chloroflexota bacterium | reverse complement strand
GATGACGGGGATGCCGAACTTGAGAGCGAACTCGAAGTCCCGCTCGTCGTGGGCAGGGACGGCCATAATAGCCCCGGTGCCGTAGGTCATCAGGACGTAGTCGGCGATCCAGATGGGGATGCGCTTGCCGTTGACGGGGTTGATGGCGTAAGCGCCGATGAAGACGCCGGTCTTTTCCTTTTCAGTGCTCAGGCGCTGGATCTCGCTCTGGCGGATGGCGAACTCCCTGTATTCCTCCACTTCCTTGCGCCTTTCGGGGGAGGTGAGCTTGTCCACCAGGGGGTGCTCCGGGGCCAGGACCATAAAGGTGGCACCCCAGAGGGTGTCGGGCCGGGTGGTGAAGACTTCGATGTCGTCGCCCTGCTCGGACTTGAAGATGACGTTGGCGCCCTCGCTGCGGCCAATCCAGTTGCGCTGCATAATTTTGACCCGCTCCGGCCAGCGGTCGAGCTTCTCCAGGTCGTTCAGCAGTTCTTCGGCATAGGCGGTGATGCGCAGGAACCACTGCTCGAATTCCTTTTTGGTGACTTCGGCACCGCAGCGCCAGCACTTGCCGTCAATGACCTGCTCGTTGGCGAGAATGGTCTTGCAGCCGGGGCACCAGTTGACGGGGGCCTTGGCCTTGTAGGCCAGGCCACGCTTATACATCTGGATGAAATACCACTGGTTCCACTTGTAATAGTTGGGGTCGAACGAGGTGATTTCCCGGTCCCAATCGTAACACACCCCCATCTTGCGCAGTTGCTCTTTCATCCTGGCGATGCAGCGTTCGGTCCACTCCCTGGGGTGGATGCCGTGCTTTATGGCGGCGTTCTCGGCGGGGAGGCCGAAGGAGTCCCACCCCATCGGGTTGAGGACGTTGTAGCCCCGCATCGTCTTGTAGCGGGCCACCACGTCGCCGATGACGTAGTTGCGGCAATGGCCCATATGCAGGTCGCCCGATGGGTAGGGGTACATCACCAGGTTGTAGAACTTGGGCTTATCGTCCCGCTCGGTGACGTGGTAGAGCTTGTCCTCCTCCCACCGCTTTTGCCACTTCGGCTCGATTCGCTGGGGGATGTATTGGTCTACCATAGCCACACCTCCAAAAGTTAAGGAGTGGATATGATATACAATTTCATTCCTCCAAGAACAGTTCTTCTTCACTCAAGAGTTCCCCTCTTTCCCTTTCCCGTTTTAGGAGCTCTCGGCGGTTATTCAACTCCTTCCTCAGGCTTTCGTCAAGAAGGAAAAGCAAGGTTTCTTTCTCGGCAGGTGATAGAGCCTCAACTGTTTGAATTAGCTGATTAAAAGTAATGCGTACCGCTATACTCATAAAACACCTCCCCCACTTTTACTGGTTGCCTTATCAAGGCAACTAAAGTATAATCAATATTGTCGGATTATCAAACTCGGAGGCCGATATGCGGCTGGAAGATTACTTTGATTTCCTTGGCCCAAACGATATACGCCTGAAAGGGACGAGAGTGGGCATCGAGACCGTGCTGTTCGATTACCTTGAATTAGGCCTGTCGCCCGAAGAGATAGCTAATCGCTATCCCACTTTAACCCTTGAACAGGTTTACGCTACCATCACCTATTATTGGGCCAACAAAGAAACGGTGGACACATACCTTGATGCCTGTAGAGCACATGAAGAACGAGCCCGGCGTGAACAAGAGCTTAACCCTCCAGCAGCAGTTAAACGTCTACGGGACTTAGCAATTAAACGGCGAGCGGCTTAGACAATGTGGTTAACAGGCTTCCTCCTTGACGAAAATGTTCCTGCTGTGCTCAAACATCAATTAAAGCGTATCAAACCCTCCATAAAAGTCTTAGCAGTGGGCGACCCAGATGCACCTCCTAAGGGCACCCCAGATGCTGAATTGCTATGCTGGATAGAAGAACATAATTATATCCTCGTTACGGCTAATCGTTCTTCAATGCCCGTGCATTTAAAAGAGCACCTTGCTGCCCAAAAGCATATCCCGGGCATTTTGATTTTACCCAGGATCTTGCGAATAAAAGTTGTCCTTGAAGATTTGGTCCTTATCTGGGAAGCTGGGCAGCCAGATGATCTCCGGGATCAAATTATATATCTACCATTATGAGGATTTTTGCAACTTTCTGCAAGGACTAAGCCCTGGTCAGAAAGTTGCCTTTCTTAAAATCCCGCTAAATCCAACTCCTCCTGCAGCGCACGGCGGCGGGGGTATTGAGCCCGCAGGGCGGTGATGTATTCCTCCCACACATGGGATTCACCAAGGCTACGATAAAGCTCCCGCATCCGCTTCAAGTACTCCGCTGCCTCCCGATAGGCCTCACGGTTGACCCGGTCTATGGCCTTTTCGGCCAGCTCCCGGTAGAGGGCGATG
>DRAO01000150.1 GCA_011041825.1 Chloroflexota bacterium | reverse complement strand
TCCCTCCTTCGGAAACTCAAAATTTAGGCGGCTGAGAAGCAGCCGCCATAGCACTCTAAAATTCGCCTTCATTATAGCACAGTTTAGCCAGGGGTGCAAATGACGTTCGTGGATTGAGTCTGTAACAGTTTGGTAGGTTAACAAAAAGCCATCGGCTTGTTCATAACTGGAGTCTGGCGATTTTGAAAACGCGCAAAAAGCTTAAAAGCGGACGCAGATTCTCGCAGGCTTCGCCCACAGATTTCTAATATTTTCAAGGATTATCTGAGAAAATCTGCCTAAACTGATACAGACACCTGGGCAGATAGGAGGATTTGTCAAAAACCCCTTATTGTGCTAGAATACCAAGCGCTATGAGGCAGGGGAATTTATGCCCGTTAAATTTCACAACCTGGCGAAGCCGGAGGGGCTTATCTTTGTCAGGTTTTATCGTCCTGATGAAGGCCCCAAAGGCTTGATTTTGTTTAAAAATCCTTTAGAAGCCCTTGAGGAGGCATAGATTCTATGGCTAGGAAAAGTTTCCTAGATGTGCTGACGCAGGCTTTCGAGGGAAAGTGGGGGAGGTGGATAATAAATCTGCTGCTGATACCTGCCTTGCTTTTCGCCGCTATATGGCTCCCGCCCGTTTCCTTCCGGGAGCGTGTGCTGGAGGCTGGATTCACCACGATAGAGGATGAGTACGGCGGTTCAGTGCTGGACCCCGATGGAACTCAGATAACGGTGCTTTCTGAAGGGATGCAGGCTCCCTTAAGGATACAACTCAAGAGCGTGCCAAGGATAGATTTTCTGGAGGGAGCAGGAGGGCTCGGCAAGCTCGCCAAGGCCATCCCCTCTAATCTGGAGATCAAAAGCCCCCTTTACAGGGTTAAATACCGGGGTACAGAACCCCGCTCCGTCATCCTTACCATCCCCATCCCTAATGATTCGGAACCTTACGAGACCCTGGATGTGTATTACTGGGATGGCTCTGAATGGCGCTGGCTTCCACATCAGATTATCTTAGAAGATGAGCTCATCGAATCCCGCATTGATTTCCTCCCCACAGCCTTCGCCGTTATGCAGACCAAGCCTATGCCGCCTATCATCGCTGCCGACCTGACCCAGAGGGCCTCTCTCTCCCCGGAAGGCAAGGAGACCTTGGTGGAGATCAACCCCCAAGGGCTATATCTGGAAGGGGATGGCACCATTGGCGGCCAGTTGCGCCCCCTCAGCGAAGAGGAACGTTCGGCTTCTTTCCTGATAATCCCCACCATAACCAACTGGGGGGCTGATGGCGTTGTCCGTAGCGATTACATAGATAACTTGCTTGTAAGCCCCGAAATCCAGGAGAAGCACATCCAGGAAATCGTCCGCTTTGTGGTGGAAAACCACTACCCGGGCATTGACATCTATTACCGGGAGTTCAACGCCGAGCTTAAGGATGATTACGTGAATTTCATCCGCAAGCTGGCCGATGCCCTGCACAAGGAGGGCAAGATCCTCTCCATCCGGGTTGACCTGCCCGTCCAGATAGCTGAGGACCGCTGGGATACAGGGATATACGACTGGAAGGCCCTCGGGGAAGCCGTAGACATCTTCAAAGTCCCTGCCATCCCCGACCCCAAGGCTTTCGCCCCGGGCGGCCAGATGGAGCAAATGCTCTTCTGGGCCGTGGGCCAGGTTAACCGCTACAAACTGCAACTCCTGATCTCCACCAGAAGCGTGGAGAGGGTGGGGAGGACAATCTTCTTCAAGCCCTATACCGAGGCGCTGGAGGCTTTCGGGGCCTCTCTCAAGGCCGATAAAGCGATGGCATTGCCCGGTGAAGAGGTCTCCTTCACCTTAGAAGGCCTGGCCCAAGCCACCGGTATCCAATACGACCAGAACACCGGAAATTACTGGTTCAGCTACACGGATCAAGCGGGGAAGGAGCACATAGTGTGGCTGGAAAATGCCGCCAGCATAGCTCGCAAACTCCAGCTGGCTCACCGCTTTAACCTCCGGGGTGTAGCCGTGCAGAACCTGCTGGACGAGGAGAATGAGCTCCAGGTTTGGGAGGTCATCCGGAAGTTCCACGACCTTGTAGTGCCTCCTGTCCAAAGCGATTTCACGGTGGTATGGAAGATTCAGGACACTAATGGGCGTATCTTGGCCGAAGCCACCACCCCCCTGGAGAAGGCCCAGTACAAATGGCAGGCTCCCACTCAGCCTGGGGAATACATCGTTGAAGCCAGCATCTCTACCGATGGAGGCCATACCCTCAGCGGGGTAAGCCAGAAAATAGCCCTCAAGGTAGCTCAACCCACCCCTACCCCCTTGCCTCCCACAGTTACCCCTACTCCTGCTCCTTCTCCCACACCGACCCCTACACCTAAACC
>DRAO01000087.1 GCA_011041825.1 Chloroflexota bacterium | reverse complement strand
GCTGTCCTGCCTTTGCGCAACGTTATGCGGGACGACGAGGTCAAGCCGTCCTTGGCCAAAGATAAAATCCTCGCCAATGCCCCCGGCAAGGCTGAGGGGTATTTTAAGGTTAAAGCTGTGCTGGAATGATAAGGGTTTTCGTATGATGGCGAAGCCCTCGCACGAAAACAACATAAGTTCAAGGAGGGGGTTGTCTTGAAGCTATATGAGCTCACCATCCACGAAGCTCACGAACTCCTCAAGAAAGGGGAAGTTACTTCCTCTGAACTGGTCAGTGCCGTTGTCGAAAGGGTTGAGGGGGTGGAACCCAGGGTTAAATCTTACATAACCCTGACCTGCGAACAGGCCCTGGAGCGAGCTCGCCAGGCCGATGAACTCATAGCCCGCTTGCGCAAAAGCGGCGAGGAAATCCCACCTCTTCTGGGCATCCCCATTGCCATCAAGGACATCATCTGCACCGAGGGCATCCGCACCACTTGTGCCTCCCGTATCCTGGAGAACTTCATACCCCCCTACGATGCTACGGTGATAATCCGCCTGAAAAAGGCAGGGATGGTGATGATAGGCAAGACCAACCTGGATGAGTTTGCGATGGGCTCCTCCACCGAAAACTCCGCCTTCTTCCCCACCCGCAACCCCTGGGATTTGGAGCGGGTGCCTGGTGGCTCCAGCGGCGGGAGCGCTGCTGCCGTCGCCGCTGGGGAGTGCATAGGCTCCTTAGGCACCGATACCGGCGGCAGCGTGCGCCAGCCAGCGGCCCTGTGCGGCGTGGTGGGCCTCAAGCCCACTTATGGCCGGGTGAGCCGGTACGGGCTGGTGGCCTTCGCCTCCTCCCTCGACCAGATTGGCCCCATCACCAAGGATGTTACCGACGCCGCCTTGCTCCTCAACATCATCGCCGGGTATGACCCCCACGATTCCACCTCCGTCAACGTCCCTGTGCCCGATTACACCAAAGCCCTCGTCCCCGATGTCAAGGGCATCAAGCTGGGTGTGCCCAAGGAATATTTCATCGAAGGGATGGAAGAAGGTGTGGAGAAGGCCGTGCGGGAGGCCATTGCCAAGCTTGAGGAGATGGGGGCAGAGGTCATCGAAATCAGCCTGCCTCACACCGAATACGCTTTGCCCGCCTATTACCTCATCGCCCCGGCGGAAGCTTCGGCCAACCTGGCCCGCTATGATGGCGTCAAGTACGGGCTTTTCCTGCCTGGCCCCGACCTGTGGGAGAGCTACCGGCTGACCCGTGGCAACGGCTTCGGCCCCGAGGTCAAGCGCCGCATTATGCTGGGCACCTATGCCCTCTCGGCAGGCTACTACGACGCTTACTACCTCAAGGCCCAGAAAGTGCGTACACTCATCAAGCAGGACTTCGACAGAGCTTTTGAGCAGGTTGATGTCATTGTCGCTCCCACCTCGCCTACGGTGGCCTTCCGCCTGGGGGAGAAAGTAGACGACCCGCTGAAGATGTACCTCTCGGACGTGTTCACCATTCCGGTGAACCTGGCCGGGATTTGCGGCATCTCCATCCCCTGCGGCTTTTCCGGCGGGCTCCCGGTGGGCCTCCAGATAATGGGCCCCGCCTTCGGGGAGGAAATCGTCCTGCGGGTGGCGTATGCGTATGAGCAAGCCACCGAGTGGCATAAGAAGAGGCCAGAATTATAGGCGTGGGGGCCTCGCCAAATCCTTCATCGGGAGGCTAAGTCGTTTCTTCGACAACGGCGAAGCTGCTGTCAAAGAAAGAGTTTCTAATGCATAAATTTAACGGAGGGCGATTTGGAATCTTACATTGCCGTAGCCGCCCTGTCTGCGGCTGTAGCTGAGCAGATTTCTGAGGTTTTGCCCGAAACTTATCCAGGCATAGAGGGGACCCAGCAAGAGAAAGAGTTGCTGGAGGAGAGCTTAAGGCTCCTTCAGAATTCAGGTGTAGAAGCGGGTGAAAAGGCGGTTGAGGCAATTCGTGATAAAGGCTGCACAATATGCTTTGGCGCTACAGGAGCAGGAGCGATAGCCCAGTACGACCCTGAAAGCAACAAAATAGTCATTAATGAGGACCTTAAGGATGCATTGCCCAGAATCATAGCCGCTCACCTTATTTAACCGTGGTTGGCAATGTTGCCCCACGAGGGGGCGGAAAGGAGACAAAATCCCTCTTTTTATGCGACCACGGTTAAGTGTGGAGCTACCAAGCTGGTTGATGGAGAGGAGGAAACTTATGGGGAAGATTCAAAATTATAGAAAGTATGAAAGTTCCCATAGCAATTGGCCTCTTGCCTTTCTTTACCCTGAGAACTGGACGGTTCGGGAGCTTGTTGAAAGAGGCTCTATCGAGATTTTTATTGCCGGCCCACGTGATGAAACCGGAGCTGCTGTTGCCT
>DRAO01000002.1 GCA_011041825.1 Chloroflexota bacterium | reverse complement strand
TTTTATGGAAGAGATGGGGATAAGGCAGGCTCCCTTGGTAGGCCACTCCCTGGGGGCCGTGATAGCGGTGCGTTTCGCAGCTCGCAATCCGCAGAAAGTGGAAAAGCTCGTAGCCGTCAGCTTACCCATCATCGGCGCTGCCCTTAACAGCCGTTTCATCAGGAGCAATAATGTGCTGGGATTGATCCCTCCTGAGTATACGGAGGTGATGCGGGAAGCCAGGAAGGCTTCGGCAAAAGCATTGGAAGTCAGCGCCAAATCGGTGATAGAGCTGGACTTGCGTTTGGATTTGCTGCGCATCCAGGCCCCAACCCTCATTATTTACGGGGACCGGGATTCAGTGGTGGATACAAATCATATAAAGGCTTTCAAAGACCTCAAGTCATCCATCAGGGCTATGTGCCTGCCCGGGACACGCCACTTCCCGATGCTGGAGGAGGCCAGCAAGTTCAATCGCCTCCTGAAGGAATTCCTGGCCTTAGGAGTTGAGATTGATAAGCTCCAGATCAAAGAGGAATGGCGCCGCAAGATGGGATGACGGGAATTTCTCGGCCTGGCATCAAACCCGGAGGTTAAGCGGTGAAAGTAGCTGTGCTCTTCCCCGGACAGGGTTCGCAGTACGTTGGTATGGGCAAGGAAATCTGTGAAGCCTACCCTGAAGCAGCGGCCATATTCAACCGAGCGGATGAAATCCTGGGGTTCCCCCTCTCAAAGCTGTGTTTTGAAGGCCCGGAGGGGGAATTAACCGATACGGTGAACACCCAACCGGCGGTTTTCACCACGTCCCTGGCCCTGTGGGAGGCCTTGCAGAACAGGTGGTCTGGCGATGAGGTGAGCTTTGTGGCCGGGCATAGCCTGGGGGAATACACGGCTTTAGTGGCTTCCGGGGCGTTGAGCTTTGAAGATGGCCTGCGGCTGGTGCGGGAACGTGGCCGTCTGATGAAGGAAGCAGGGCTTCAGAACCCAGGCGGGATGGTGGCGGTGATTGGACTAGACCCCAAAGTGCTGGAGGAAATCTGCCAGTTGGTGGCTGAGAGGACAGGCAAGTGCATCCGCATTGCCAATTACAACTCCCCTCAGCAGTTCGTGATAGCTGGACATAAGGAGGCTCTGGAAGAGGCTGCAACCCTTGCTAAGGAGAAGGGAGCCCGGAGGGTGATTCCACTCGCCGTAGCCGGAGCCTTTCACACGGAACTTATGAACTCGGCTCGGGAGGGGATGCGAAAGGCCCTGTCCTCAGTGCGATTCCGCCCCCCTAAGGTCCCGTTGATAGCCAATACCACTGCTAAACCCGTGACGGAGCCCGAGGAAATAAGGGATGAGCTCCTCAGGCAGCTTGAATCCCCTGTCTTATGGGTGGATTCGGTGAACCTTATGGCCCGTGAAGGCGTGGATACGTTCATAGAGGTAGGCCCCAAGAAAGTGCTGACCGGCCTTGTGAAGCGCACCTGCCGGGGGGTAAAGCTGGTGGGGATTGAAAATCCAAGGGAACTTGAAGAATTTGTGAATTCGCTGTAATATATAATCCCTGTCTCGCAGGCCAAGGAGGGAGATATGCGTCTCGATGGAAAAGTGGCTGTGGTTACCGGAAGCTCCCGAGGGATAGGCAGGGCTATCGCCCTCAAGTTAGCCTCCCTTGGGGCCAAAGTGGTGGTTAACTACCGTTCCAACGCCTCAGCAGCCCAGGAGGTGGTGGAAGCCATCAAGGCCCAGGGGGGTGAGGCCATTGCCGTCCAGGCCGATGTGAGCAAATTCGAGGAGGCGCAACGGTTGATGAAGGAAGCAATCGGCGCTTTTGGACGGCTGGACATCTTGGTGAACAATGCCGGGATAACCCGGGATAACCTGCTGGCTATGATGAAAGAGGAAGACTGGGATGCTGTCATCAACACCAACCTTAAGAGCGTCTTCAACTGCTGTAAGGCTGCCCTGCGGCGGATGATGAAGCAACGTTATGGGCGCATCGTCAACATTTCCTCCGTAGCGGGGCTCTCAGGGAATCCAGGCCAGGCCAATTACTGTGCTTCCAAGGCCGGTATCATCGGCTTCACCAAAGCCCTGGCGAAGGAAGTGGGCTCCCGCAATATCACCGTCAATGCTGTAGCCCCCGGCTTCATCGAAACCGATATGACTGCTCCTCTGCCAGAGGAGCTTAAGAAGATGGCTGTGGAGATGACGCCCTTACGCCGGGCGGGTAGACCTGAGGATGTTGCCAATGCGGTGGCTTTTCTGGTATCTGACGAGGCCAGCTTCATTACCGGACAGGTCCTGCCGGTGGATGGTGGGTTAGCGATGTGAGGTTACAGTCTCTTGTAAAATCGTATGCGTTCTTGTGTAAATAGCTGCACGAGAGGGAAATGGCGTTTTGGCATCAAAG
>DRAO01000467.1 GCA_011041825.1 Chloroflexota bacterium | reverse complement strand
TTCTTCGACGGCAGCGAAGCTGCCGTCGAAGAAATAACTTTCCTTAAAAATTATTCCCTGTTTCGGAGGTATTCCTTTGATGCCAAAACGCCATTTCCCTCTCGTGCAGCTATTTACACAAGAGCGAAAAGTTTTTCCGGGCAACGGTTTCACCGATGCCCAGAAAAACGCATTTTTTCCTTTCCCGGAGGCGTTATGCTTTTAATGGTGAACGTTGACAACGTGGCAGGGGAGGCGGTCCCCTACATCATCGAAAAACTTCTGGAACTCGGGGCGGAGAATGTCCACGCTATCCCTGCCATCACCAAGAAAGGGCGGCCAGAATTCATCTTCCTCATTGACACCGCCAGGGAGAATGCCCGAACCATCGGCGAGTTCCTGGCTAGGGAAGTTGGCACCCTGGGGTTGCGGCTCTTCCAGGAGGCCGAGCACATAAAGTTCGATTACCAGATGAGAAAAGCGAGGCTTGTCCTCCAGGATAGGGGGTTGAGCCTGGCCCTCAACGTTAAAGTCATCCGGGGAAGCCAGGGCTCGGTACTCTCGGCCAAGGTAGAGTACGAGGAGCTGAAGGCTGCGGTTGATGAGCTTGCCAAAGCAGGGGTGAGCATCTCCTTGACCGCTTTGAGGAAGGTTATTGAGGCTGCCTTCTTGAAGGGAGAAAGCGAAGCATATCAGGGGCTTAAAGTCGTTTTAGAATAGTTATTTTCGACTAAGGAGGGATGAATCTTGTCCGCAGGAAAATTCATCCTCATAACCGGTCGGACGTCTAAGCAAGGCCGGGCCCTGCACACAGGTAAGGACTCGCCCGAATACCTGGAAGAAGTTTCCACACTGGAGATGAACGAAGCAGATATGGAAGAAATGGGCTTGAAGGATGGAGATGAGGTGCGGGTGAGGTCGAAAGAGGGGGAGATAACCGTTCGGTGCAGGCGCTCGGATTCGCTTCCCCGAGGCATCATCTTTATCCCCTACGGTCCCCCGGCCAACACGCTCATCGGGGTTGACACCGACGGAACGGGGATGCCAGACTCAAAGGGTATTGAGGTGGAGATATGCAAGTGAAAGATGTCATCTGCCCCTTTTGCGGCTGCCTTTGCGACGACATAGAAGTGACAATCGAAAATGGGAAGATAACCGATGTGGCAAGGGGATGCGCCATTTCCAGGGAGCTCTTCCTGAACCACGATAAGGACCTGGTGAAGCCGATGGTTGACGGGAAGGAGGTGAGCCTGGAGGAGGCGATTGAGGAAGCCGCCACCATCCTTTCCCGCTCTCAGCATCCCCTCATCTACGGCCTCAGTTCCACGACCTGCGAGGCGCAGCGGGAGGCCATCGAACTGGCTGAAATCATCGGCGGGAACATAGATAGCACCTCTTCCGTCTGCCATGGCCCCACCACCTTGGCCTTCCAGATGGTGGGGGAAGTAACCTGCACCCTGGGCGAGGTCAAGAACCGGGCAGATTTGCTGCTCTTCTGGGGCTGCAACCCTGCCGAAGCGCACATCCGCCACCTTACCCGCTACTCGGCCTCGGCGAAGGGGTTATTCACCCCCAGGGGACGCAGGGATAGAACCATCGTAGTGGTAGACGTGCGCCGCACCCGAACCGCCAGGATGGCCGATATCTTCCTCCAGATAAGGCCGAACAGCGACTATGCGTGTCTCCAGGCGCTCAGGGCCATCCTGAAGGGGGGGAAATTGAGCGCAGACGAGGTCGGGGGCATCCCCGTTGAGGCCCTGGTTGACCTGGTGGAGAGGATGAAAAGCTGTAGGTACGGCGTCCTCCTCTTCGGAATGGGGCTCACGATGAGCCGGGGCAAGCACCTCAACGTCTCCGCTGCCCTCTCGCTGGTCCGTGACCTCAACCGTTTCACCAAGTTTGCGGTGATACCGATGCGAGGGCACTTCAACGTTACCGGAGCCGACGCCATCCTCACCTGGGAGACCGGGTATCCTTATGCCATCAACTTCAGCCGTGGTTACCCCCAATACGGACCCGGTGAATTCACCTCCGTGGACCTTCTGGCCCGGAAGGAAGTGGATGCGGCGCTTATCATCGCCTCCGACCCGGTGGCTAACTTCCCCCGTCGGGCGGCCAGTTACCTGAGCGAGATACCCACCATCATCCTGGACCCCAAGCGGAACAAGACCACCGAGATAGCCAAGGTGGTGATACCTACGGCTGCCGCTGGCATAAGCGCCGAGGGGACAGCCTATCGGATGGATGGGGTTCCGCTGCGGTTGAAAAAGGTGCTGGATTCGCCGTATCCGTCGGATGAAGAAGTGTTGGGGGAGCTCATAAATGCGTGCTTGTCGAAGCTCTAGCCTGGGGCTCAAGTTAAGGAAAGTTATTTCTTCGACGGAGGCTTCGCCTCCGCC
>DRAO01000309.1 GCA_011041825.1 Chloroflexota bacterium | reverse complement strand
TCCTTATCCCGGTCGAACCGGCCCCGGGCGGCATCCTCGGGGGCTTTGCCCTTATCGGCCAGGAGCAGCCCTTCTAAGTGGTGAAGCTCCTTGTAATCGAAGGGGTCATAGGGCTCCACGATGTGGATTTCTTTGCGAGGCTCCTTGATGCCCGCCATCTTGTAGGCCATCCGGGCGGCCTCTTCCACATAGACCGGGTAGGAGAGGTCACGGTTCGTCCAGTAGGTGGTGTCCAGGCTCCAGCCCACGCCTTCGATCCACACGGGCTTATCCGTCACCCGGCGGGCGACGTGCTCGGCGGCCAGCACGATGGCGACGGCTCCGTCGGAGATGGGGCTCACGTCCAGGCGCTGCACGGGCCAGGCCAGCACCTCGGAGTTGAGGACATCTTCGACGGTGATGTTGGGGTCGCCCAGGAGGGCACAGGGGTGGTCGGCGGCGTTGCGCTTGTTCTTGACGGCGACATAGGCGATGTCCTCCTTGCGCAGGCCGTAGCGGCTCATATAGGCGTTCATCTCCAGGGCGAAGATCCAGAGCAGGTTCGGCCCCAGGGGTCGCTCGGTGGTGTGGTCGAAGATGGTGAGGAAGGCGCCCTGGGGAT
This sequence comes from Chloroflexota bacterium, assembly GCA_011041825.1. Lineage (GTDB taxonomy): Bacteria > Chloroflexota > Anaerolineae > SpSt-600 > SpSt-600 > HyVt-206. Next base: position 1,782 of record DRAO01000309.1, on the reverse strand, counting down.
GCGGCTGGCAGGAGGACATCTTCTCCTCGCACACCACCAGGCAGGTATCGAACACCCCCGAAGCCACGTGGTACCAGCCCTGGATGACCGAGAACACGCCCGTGCCGCCGCCCACGTAGCAGCGGATGTAAGGCTTGCCCCAGGCGCCGGCTCCATCGGAAAGGTATTCGGCTTTCATATGTATGGCGTCGAAGGCGTCGGGAGCGGTGCCCATCACCACGCAATCAATGTCATCGAGGGTCATCTCGCAGGATTCCAGGGCCATACTGGCCGCTTCCCAGGCCAGCTCTTTGGCCGTCTCCTGCGCCCTCCGCACGAATTTGGTCATCCCTGCACCGACTACGGCGACTCGTGGCATCGTTGCCTCCTTAATATGTTAAAGTTTGGGATATCTCGCAGCGGCGGTGCCGCTGTGAGATATCCCTCTTGCTCAATTTTTGCGGCGCTTCCTCTTGTAAAAGAGGTCAATGTATTCCTCATGGTCTATAACCCATCCGGCTCGCTTGAAGGCAGCTATGTGTTTTATTGCGGGTGCTCTGGGCAACTTAGCCATATGCTACCGCCAATCTAAAGGTCTTGGAACCTGCTTTTTGCGTTGCCTTTATGTCTTCCAAGGCCCATTTAAGGCGAGTGCGAAGACAACCTACTATGGCCTCTTTAATGTTCTCAAGAGCTTCTTCCTCTGTATCACCGCACGACCAGCACCCTGGCAGTTCTGGGCAGTGGACTACATAAGCGCCGTCTTCATCTTGCTCTACCACCACTGTGAAGCTCAATTCCTTGCTGGGCATTCCAGTTCACCTCCGTATAGCTTGGACAATTGCCACAAGCATATTACAGGACTCTTGAGCATCTACAAGGATTCAACCGAACAACTCCTTAACACCCCGGTAAGTTTTCTCGCTACGTCTTACAACGCGGCCTATAAGTACCAGTTTCTCTTCATCGAAGACCTTGTATATCACTCGATAATCACCCACTCTCAAGCGATACACATTAGGCTCAAGCTGAACAATACCATGAGGGCGTGGATTTTCTTTGAGCGCTTCAATTGCCTTTATCACTCGCTGCCTCTCACGGGGCGGAATGCGACGCAGCTCTCGCTTAATCCTGGTGCTGGGAGCTTCAACTTTGTACATCGGCGCTTTCCTCGGCTTCAAGCTCAGCCACTATCTCGGAGAAAGGGCGACCTTCTCCAGCACGATACTCAGCTTCGGCTTCATACATCGCCTGCAAATCTTCTAGGTCTTCTAAACGCTGCAGTAGCTTCTGGTAATCCTCGTAGTTAATGAGCACACCTTTAGCCGGTTCGCCTTCAATAATGGTTTCTAAGAGCACAGGCCGACCGCTTTCCGACAAAAGGCGCAATGCCTCGTCTAAAGTTGTAACCTTACGGCTTAACACAAACTCCGCTATAGCCATATCATTACTCCTCAAAAAGCAGCTTATTCTAAAGCCTGGCGTATATCTTTGGGCTCCAAATCCGGGTATTCTTCCAAGATTTCCTCAACGCTCAGCCCATTGGACACCGGGTTGACAATGAGGGATACAGGGATGCGCATCCCCCGGATGCAGGCTTTTCCTCCCATCACGCCCGGATCAAAAGTAACACGGTCGAAGCTCAACACAGTGTTCATCCCCCAAGGGCTTCGTTTGCGGGGCCTAGTTGCTTAGCACCACCGCCGCCCCGCTTGTAGTAGGCACTCCCCGCCAGCCGAAGGCCAGGCCGAGTTCGGCGTCGGGCACCTGGCGCTGGCCCGCCTCGCCCCGCAGTTGCAGCAC
>DRAO01000466.1 GCA_011041825.1 Chloroflexota bacterium | reverse complement strand
TTTCAAGGATTATCTGAGAAAATCTGCGTGAATCTGCGTCCAAAGTAAGATTCGCCAGAGTCCAGTGCTAAAGAATAGAAGAACCCGGCATCGTCGTGCCAAGCTATTTACATTATAGCATTAAATTGGGGTTTTGTACACTTTTCCCCTGCCGAGGGTGTTGAAAAACTCTGAGGTCAACCCCCACCCGTGAGGCAAAGAAGGAAAAAAAAAGAGTTATCTTCTGGCACGGCAGCGAAGCTGCCGTGCCAGAAGATACCCAAAAGCCTTTTTAACCCGCCCCGTCAGGGGGAACCATTTGAGGAAGAACGGCGTGGCACTTTTTCAACACCCTCCCTAAAAACGGGGTTGACAAAAGCTTGCTTACCCCCTATAATTGAAAATGCACGCCGAATTCCCCGGCAGGGGAAGCGGGGGACCCAAATTCCTGGGGTGAATCCTGCTCGGAGATGAGCAGGTAGGGTCACTCTTCCGACCCGAACCCGTCAGCTAACCCCGTAGGCGTAGGAAGAGGGATAATCCTCCTTATATCCCTTCTAAAAGCATCCCTCTTCAATTAACCCTTTATGGCCTTCGCTCGGTCCCTTAGGTAGCAAGGGAAGTTATTTCTTCGAGGGTGGCGAAGCTGCCGTCGAAGGGACAACCCTCTCTTTTCGTGCAATCTTATGAACAAGAGCGAAGAAGCAATGAAGGGTGCTTCCGGGTAGCAGCAGAACCATTGCCTGGAAAAGCACCCTCTACTGACCACGGTCAAAAGCGAGGTTGCATCCCTTGAAGTGGGGAACTGAATAGGGTAAAGCGGCTGGCCTAAGTTCCACTTAGGCATATAAGCCTGTTTTTGCCTGGGCAGCTTGAGGCAATTTCGAGGTTGCTTTCGGGTGAAGGCTTTGCCGTTGTCCAGAGGTAATCGCTCTCCCAGTAATCGAAAGGAGGTGGTGGAATGCAAGGGGTTATCCTGGCCGCAGGGGACGGAGGTCGCCTTGCTCCGTTGACCCTGGACACACCCAAGCCCCTGGTGACCGTGTTGGGGAAACCGATGATTGATTACACCATCGAAGCTTTGGTCACAGCGGGGGTAAAGGAGTTGCTGGTGGTGGTGGGCTACAAGGCTGAGTTGATGGAGAAGCACCTCAAGGATGGGACACGCTATGGGGCTTGTATACGCCTCATCTATAACCCCGATTTCGAGATGGGCAATGCCATCTCCCTCTACGCCGCCAGGGATTATCTGCCCGATGGTCCCTTCATCCTGGCGATGGCCGACCATCTGGTGAGCCCTTCCCTTATCCAGAACCTGCTCCAGGGGGGCGATAGGGCGGCCAACAACCTGGCGGTGGATTACAAGCCCATACCCTTGCTGGTGGATGAGGCCACCAAGGTATTGGTGGATGAGCAGGGCTGCATCCGGCAAATCGGGAAGAAGCTTAGGCGGTGGAACGGCGTGGATACAGGCGTGTTCCTGCTCACCCCTGAGGTTTTTGAGGCTATAAGTCGAAACTTGCAGGACAAGGGCGACTGCGAGCTCAGCGATGCGATGACCTGGCTTATAGAAGAGGGAAGTGGTCTAAAAGCTTGCGATGTCACAGGCTCTTTCTGGCTGGATGTGGATAACTTACAGGACTTGCGGTTGGCGGAAAGACTCTTGCGAAAGGAGGGGAGAGATGGCAAAGGGCTCATACGACGGCATAGTCTCTCGGACGTTGAACAGAAGGATGTCCCGGCCTATGGCCCGCATCCTCGCCCGTACCCCCGTCACCCCCAATCAGGTCTCCTTTCTCAGTATGGTTATCGGATTGATGGCGGGCCTGGCCTTCGTTATGGGGCATAGCGTATGGGGAGGGCTTCTGGCGCAGCTTTCCTCGGTGGTGGATGGCGTGGACGGCGACCTGGCCCGGCTGAAGGGTATGACTTCTCGCTTCGGGGCCTTCTTTGACGCCGTCCTCGACCGCTACGCCGACGCCGCCATCATCTTGGGGATGACGGTGTGGGCTTATCGCTTCGAGAGAGGGCTGGTGGCGTGGGTGGTGGGTTCTCTGGCATTGTTGGGGGCGATTATGATAAGCTACTCCCGGGCCAGGGCCGAGGCCAGCGTTGACCTCCAGTTCCGCCACGGGATTGTCTCGCTGGCCTCTCGGGATGTGCGCTTGTTCGTGATAATGTTGGGTTCGCTAATGGGATGGGTCTTCTGGACATTGGCATTCATCGCCATATTGACCAACCTGGTGGTTGTGCTGCGCATCCTCTTCGTGCGGAAAGCCACTTCATCCAGCGAGAAAGCCTATAAAAGCCACGAATGCCATCTGAGCGAGGTAAGAGGATGAGTACTTGCATAAGTTAACCGAGTCTGTATCAGTTTAGTAGGTGAGGGGGATGGATGAGAGTGCGTAA
>DRAO01000035.1 GCA_011041825.1 Chloroflexota bacterium | reverse complement strand
GTCCTGACCAGCTTGCCCAGGGACAAAGCCTACCGCCCTTCGGAGCGGGAGTTCGCCATCCTGGATGCGGTGATGGCCGACGAGGCACGGGAGGTGCAGGACGCCGTCGCCTGGGCGCTGCGAGAGATGAGCAAGCGGGACCCGGCGGCGGTGGCCGCTTATCTGCACCGTTATGCCTCAAGCTCCAACCGCCACACCCGCCGCATCGTCAAGCAGGCCGTAAAGACATTGCCCGAGGAAGAGCAGACGGTAATCCGGGCACTGTTAGGATAAAGCGTTTTTCTGGGTGATGGCTTCGCCGTTGCCCAGAAAATGCCTTTTTCCTCTGGGGAAGAGCGTTAGAGAACTAACAATCTTACCTGAGCAACCGGTTGAGCAGCTATTCCAAGCGCAAGGCACCGGGCCTGCTCGAACCTATGCCTGTGGGGTGGAAACCCGAGGAGGGGCGTTATCTGCGATGCACCGCCCCTGAGGAACGGCATCGCTTTGCAAGGAGGGACAATTGCCCTGCCGATATGAAGAACGTGCCCTTGCCTGCTTGTGGGGAGTAGCGGTAGGAGATGCGATGGGGAAGATGACGGAGGGCTATTGGCCTTATGAAATTCCTGCCGCTTACGGTGGCCCTGTAACCGGCTTTCGAGAGCCGATACAGCCTCGCTCTCGCCATAAATGGGGCTATGCTGAGGTGACCGATGATACCCGCTTCACCCTCCTCGTAGCTGCTTCGATCATCGAAAAGGGGAGGGTAGACCGCCGTGATATTGCTCGGCGCATCCTGGAGCGGCCTATCAAGGGCTGGCCCGGGTGGGAGGAATTCAAGGCAGCAAACAACCTGGATCACATCGGCTACCGCACCGGAAACGGAGCACCTATGCGCATCGCCCCGGTGGGCATCCTTAACCCGCCCTATGACCTGAGGAGGCTTGTGGACGACGTGGAGGCGGCCTGTATAATGACCCACTATGTCTCCTCGGCCATCTCCGCCGCCTGCGCAATCGCCGCTGCGGTCTCCGCCGCCATCGAAGGCTGGTCCAAGAAAGAACTGTTAGAACTGGCGATGGAGGCCGCCCGGGAGGGCCGGAAACGAGGCCGCCCAGATGGGGCTCCCCCTATCGAAGAGGTGGTGCGAGTCGGCTTGCACAAACTTGAGGGAGCGGAAACAGGAATAGGCTGGGATCTGCGAGGATTAAATCCCGGATTTGAGGCCTGGGAAGGAGCTTCCTTCGCCCTCTGCCTGGTTTGGGGCTGTGATGGAGCAGAGGAGGCCATCCTGGAGGCTGTCAACCAGGGTGGCGATGCCGATTCCATCGCCTCGATGGCCGGGGGGATACTTGCTGCCCTGAACCCAGGCTCCCTCCCGGCGAAATGGATTGCCGAGGTAAAGCGGGCCAACGGCTTTGACCTGGCCCCGGTGGCCAAAGCTCTGGCCGGCCTCCGGAGCAAGAGGGCGATGCACCGAGTCGTCCCCATCCCAGCCGACCCCATCCGAGCCCTGCGGGGATGTGCTCGAGGGGAAAAACTTCTGGAACGACTTTTAAAGGCTCGTCAGGAGGACAGGAAGCATGAACAAGATGAAAAAGAGCATCTGGGATAAATACGCAGACTTTATCTATCGAGTGGCTACAGGTGGCAGGAGGCGCAAGGTTTTGCTAACTTCCATAGGCGCTCCTTTCTGGTTTGCGCTCCTGACGTCTGTGATCCTCCTCTCCCTGTGGGTAGACAGGGTGCTGGGGCTTCCCCGCTTCAGAGCCTCCTGGTGGAGCGTGGCCTTGGGAACGGTGCTCCTCCTCGGCGGCGCATACCTGGCCCTGTGGTCAATCTGGCGGTTCCACCGGGCGAAGGGCACGCCTGTGCCCTTTAACCCGCCGCCTCAGTTGGTAACCGATGGGCTTTATGCCCACATCAGAAACCCAATGTTCCTGGGTAATTACCTGCTCCTGTTGGGACTGGGAATCATCCTCTGCTCCCTCTCCCTCATCTTTATCTTCACACCGCTCTTCATCGGGATAAGCGTGTTTTACCTCAAAGCGATAGAAGAAAAGGAACTGGAGAAGAAGTTCGGGGAAGAATACCGGGCATACAAGGAGAGGGTGCCTATGTTCATACCGAGGTTAAGGAGAAAGGCGAAATGACGCTAAAGCCTTTGCCCGGGTTTAAATCCCTGACCACTATATGTACAGCCGCTTCTTGCGGGAGGCCGCCGAAATCACCGGGGACACGCTGCTCAGTGAAATCGCCGCCGAGTTCCAGCGCATCGGGGAGCGGTGGACGGAGGTGGCCCAGCTCTTCAGGCAGGCAGCCGAAGCGGAGAATCCCATAGTGAGCTTGATTTTGACAAGCTTAACAAATTGTGCTAATATTGGAAACCTGAAAAGCGGTTAGGGAGAAGAGATGCAG
>DRAO01000507.1 GCA_011041825.1 Chloroflexota bacterium | reverse complement strand
GGGCGTTGAAAAACTCCGGGGTTAAACCTGCCCCCGGGAACTAAGGGAAAAAGAGTAGTATTTTGTTGCACGGCGGCTTCGCCGCCGTGCAACAAAATACCCTCAAAAGGCCTTTTTAACCTGCCTTGAGCGAAGGGCGCTCATCAAACAAAATGAGAATGGCACTTTTTCAACACCCTCCAGGCTGTATGATTTGCACGGGAGAAAAGGTTAATGTATAATAAAACCACTTGAGCCTCGCAAAGTAAGGAAGCCCGTGCAAACTGCAGTCCGAAAGGGAGTAGCCCCTGAAGAAGGACTGAAACCAATATCCCTCGGAGCTCATGGAAACTCTGGGACGAGACCCAATGAGCCCCTTGAGCAACCACTTTGGGGAGATTCAGGGGAGGACATCCTCACTAAACCTCCCGGCAGTAAAGACTGTAAATACAGGCCTTCCAGGGAGGTAATGATGAAGCGGATAGGGGTTCTGACCAGCGGTGGAGATGCCCCCGGTATGAACGCCTGCATAAGAGCTGTGGTCCGCAGGGGCATAAGCCTGGGGCTGGAAGTGTGGGGCATCAAACGAGGATACAGGGGGCTCATCAACGGGGAGATGACCCCCCTCAACCGGAGGGATGTGGGAGGCGTCATCCAGAAGGGAGGCACTTTCCTCCAAACGGCCCGCTGCCCCGAATTCAAAGACCCCAAGGGGGTGCGGGAGGGATTGCGCCGCCTGAACGAGATGGGGATAGAAGGACTGGTGGTCATCGGTGGCGATGGCTCGATGAGGGGAGCTTACGCCCTTTGCCAGGAAGGGTTCCCTGTGGTTGGGGTTCCCGCCAGCATAGACAACGATGTCTGGGGAACGGATATCGCCATCGGGGTTGACACCGCTTTGAACACCGTGCTGGTGGCTCTCGACCGCATAAAAGATACGGCCAGTTCCCACGGCAGAGCCTTCCTGATAGAGGTGATGGGGCGCAATTGTGGTTACCTGGCGTTGATGAGCGGGCTGGCCGGTGGCGCTGAAGCCGTCCTCATCCCGGAAGAGGAAATCTCCCTTGAGCAAGTGGCTCAAATCGTGGAGGAAGCTTACAAGAAAGGGAAGCCCCACGCCATCATCGTCATTGCCGAAGGAGCAATCCACAAAACCTCGGAGGTAGCAGCTTATCTGGAGCGAGATGAGGTTGGATTTGAGGTACGCACCACCATCCTGGGCCACATCCAGAGGGGCGGCTCCCCCACCGCCTTCGACCGGCTCCTGGCCAGCCGCCTGGGCGTAGCCGCTGTCGAGGCCCTGGCCCAGGGCAAATCAGGGGTTATGATGGGCTTGAAGGGTAACAAGATAGAGGCAGTGCCGCTTGAGGAGGTGATTCGCTCAACCCGAACCCTCGACCCTAAACTCCTGGAAATGGCCTTGGTCCTCTCCCAATAAGGGCGGAGCGATTAAATCTTCCCCACGGTCAACAGGTAGACTACAGCCTCCTGGACACCATCCACATCGAGCAGGTGGTTTATGGGCTCATCCAGAAAGGCGCCGATGGCGCAGGCCCCCATACCCATTGCCGTAGCCGCCAGGTAGATGTTCTCGCCTATGTGCCCGGCTTCGAGCATCACGTACCGGTAAGTGCGCTCCCGGTACTTCCACCGGGTGCGCTGGAAGATGGCTGTGAGGATGAGCACCACATTGGCCATCCCCGGCATCTCCTGACCCAGGCAGTACTGCACCAGCTTCCCCCGGAAATCCCCTTCCCTAAGGATTTCGAGGGCGTGGTCCCGCACGTTGTAATGATAGATGCCGGGAGCCAACCCCTCAACCCTGTTTACCACCGGGTAGATTTCGATGGGATATAAAGCGCCAGCAGAGGGCGCAGCCCTGAAGCCTATCCCGTACTTATGGGCTGTGATGCCATCGGCAAGGTGGAGGAGAAGGGAAAGCTCCTCCAGGGACATCGACTCCTGGGCGTAATCCCTTATGGAGCGCCTCCTCTCGATGGCTTCCTCCAGAGATAGCCGATTTAATGGCTTCGGTGGGGGAAGCTGCACCCGTGGAGCATCGGGGTAATCTTTGTACGGTGGAAGTGGATTGCCCCATCGAACCAGGGAGCCCACTACGCTGGAGAAGCCCAGCTTGCTCCATTGGTGGTAAAACCCCCCGACATCGGTGGTCTCACCCATCTGTGGCCCCCGTCTTGGCCATACGAGTCCAGCCAGGAAACCTCCCGCTGCCGAGAGGGAAGCGATGATGAAGGCCCTGCGGCTTGGCAGGGGAATCCCCTGGGGAGGAGATGGGGGGAAAGCCTGAGGGGCTTCCGCCTCCCTGGGGAGCCGAAAGCTCCGCAGATTCCCCATCAGGGCCTTCCAGTTCAGCCATATATGCACGCCCGCCACAATGGCAACCGCATAACCGCCATAGCGGTGGTGGAGGGACCGGTTCAAGCC
>DRAO01000177.1 GCA_011041825.1 Chloroflexota bacterium | reverse complement strand
CCTACACCCCTCTACTCTCACTCTCACCCGTCGGCGGCTTTGCCGATGTTCTCACGCTCGGTGGGACAATTTGCCAAATTGTCCTACAACCCTACCCGGTCACCAGCCTTAAAACCAAGAAGGCCTCTTTGAACTCAAATGTTGGGCGGAAGTGCTCAAGAAAATTCACTCCAAGGAGGCCATCAACCCGCAGTGTAGAGGGTAATTTTAGAACGATCGCCTCTACCGAGTTTACCTCGTGTAGGCCTACACGGAGGCTTTCTAATTTCACCACCGGGGCCATCTCGACCCGATGCACGGAAGCCACCTTTTGCCAACGAATGGGATGGTCTAAATCAAGCCCTATTTCCCTGGCCACATAGCGCTGGATTACCGTCAACGCTGTACCTGTATCAACCAGGAACAGGTAACGCTGTCTTTCATTCACCTGGCACGGGACTAACAGCACTCCACCGTAAGCCCGTAACCCCCTGATGCGGTCAATTCGCTTTTTCATAAGATGACGACCAGCTCCTCTGGGATTTTCTCACCGGTGTAAAAACAGAAAGTTTTGACCTCAGGATGCTCCCGCCGGATGAGTCTGATTTTTTCCACAAGGCTATCCCGGTTTGAGCTATAGGCTATCATTCTCCCTTTAACGGGAAAGCCTTCTTCATCCCACTCCGTTTCTTCCAACAAGACCCACTTGTCAGGATATCTTCGCTGAACTTCTTCTAAAGCAAGTTCTTCGTTTTTCATTATCTCACCTCCATCCCGTAACCACCTTCATACTTGTGTCTAGGACGACCTTTTTAGATGGACTCATCTGCCATCGTATCCCACATAATGCTCAACTTTGCTCTTATCGAGATTATACCCTAATCGGCCCTTCTCGTCCAGAATTTCCTGGCCTCTCCCCTCATGCCCTTGTCACCCGTCTCTTCCTCTTTTCCTGAGCAGGAGCGCCGAGGTGCCAGGGTGCTGAGGGGCAGAGGTGCCAAGGTACTGAGGTGCTGAGGAGAGGCTCCCCTGCTCCTATACCCCTCTACTCTCACTCTCACCCGTCGGCGGCTTTGCCGATGTTCTCACGCTCGGTGGGGCAATTTGCCAAATCGCCAGACTCTAGTCTAATAGTTTCGCTCTTAGGGTTCACCGATAGGCTCTGCTTCGGTGCACTATGAGCATCACGATAGCTTCTCGCTTTTCCTCGATTAAGCTTGCGAACCAAAACCGGATCGGCTCGTTCATAGAAGCAAAGCTCCAGTGACGTTTATGCCAATATAAATGTTTGCAATTCCAAAGGGGATTATATCATTGCCATAGCCAAAAGGCAACCGGGGGCCAAGGTGCGAGGGTGCCAAGGAGCTGGGGGACCAGGGTGCAGAGGTGAACTCCCCCCTGCTCCCTAGCTCCCTCGCTCCCCCGTTCAGGAGACCGGATCATCAGGGTGCTCGGAGTTCCAGAGGGCTACGAGGTCGTCGGCGGTTTTGCCGATGTTTTCACGGTTGATAATAGTGCCGGTAAAGGCGCCGGGGATATTGAGGGCGTTTTTGATCTCCCTGTCCAGACGATGCTGGACATCGAAAGTGCCGTCGAGGCGGATGTTGGGCAGATAGGTGCCTAAGCCCTCCAACTTGACGCCTCTGCCCTGGCGGTTGAAGAAGATGACCGCATCCCTGAGTTCCTTGAGGACGATATCTACCTCGCCTTCGTTGAGGCCGGTGCGGTCGGCGATGTAGCGGACGAGTTCGTCCTTCTGGACGGTTGGCCCTAGGTCTATTTTGGGCCGATAGGCATTTATCGCTTTGATTCTGCTGGCCATAGTTCGCCTCCTTAGCCTAGAATTGCGAATGGTGAATTGCGAATTGCGAATGGCGAATGAGGAATGGCGAGTTGCGGGGGGGCAAGGGGGAGTGGTTTTCTTCGGAAGAAGGTGTTGATTTCTTGGGAAGAGGGTGAGGGTTTCTTGGTAAGGATTCGAGGGTTTCTTCCCAGGAAATTACCCTTCGTCGTCCCTTATCCTTACTTATCCTTATTCTCTTGTTTCCTTAATCTCTCTCACTCTCCTCCTTACTCATACAATCCGGCTTTCAACCACTTCTTCCAGCAGTTCGGCATACTGCCGAGCTATAGCCTGCCGGGTGTAATGTGTTTCCACATATTCCCGCCCATTACGGCCAAGGCGCTCACGCAGTTCCCTATCAGAATATAGGGCCAGGATAGCCTCTGCCAAAGCCTTGGGGTTTTCCGGCTCCACCCACAAGCCGCATTGGGCTTCCTGAACGAAGCGATGAGTATCGCTGTCCTTATCCACCGAAGCTATAAGGGGACGAGCGGCGGCGGTAATAGTGAAGACTTTACAAGGCACCGATTCAGCGGTGAACCCCCTACGCAGGGGAACTAGACACACATCAGATGAAGCATACATATCTGGAACCACCTTATG
>DRAO01000042.1 GCA_011041825.1 Chloroflexota bacterium | reverse complement strand
AAGACATCGGTGGGGGAAAGTTGTGTATGAGTGATGAAAAGTTCAGGGTGCGACGCACTCCCAAAGTGCGTCGCACCTTTTCTTTCTTAAAGGCTCCGCCCGTTGAGCCAGAGGGTGTTGAAAAACTCAGGGGTTAACCCCGCCCCGGAGGCCAAAGTAGTATTTTCTTGCACGGCGGCGAAGCCGCCGTGCAAGAAAATACCTTCAAAAGGCTTTTTAACCTGCCTCGGGCAAAGGGTGCTCATCAAAATAAAATGGGAATGGCAATTTTTCAACACCCTCCTGAGCCAGGGATTTGCTTTGGTGAAAGCTTCGTGATAGAATATCTGGTGGGAGCTTGCGATAGAAAGCGTTTTGCTGGGTGGCGGCTTCTGCCGCTGCCCAGCAAAATACTTCGTTTCTCCCCCTTTCAATGGGTAGAGCCCCTCTTTTTGTGTGACCACAATTAGCGTGTGGTTACCAAAAGAACCACCAAGAACACCTTTAAGGAGGAAGTGCGATGAACGGTGACAAGCCTATACCGGGCCCCAGAGCCAGAGAATGGGTGGAACGAGATAAGAGGGCTATCTCCCCTTCCTACACCAGGGCCTATCCTTTCGTGATGGAAAGAGGCAAAGGGGTGGAAGTGTGGGATGTGGATGGCAATCGCTATCTGGACTTCAACGCCGGCGTTGCCGTCCTCGCCACTGGACACTGCCATCCCGAAGTGGTAAAAGCCATTAAGGAGCAGGCCGAGAAATTCATCCATATGGCAGGCACCGATTTTTATTACCCTGTCCAGATTCGATTGGCCGAAAAGCTCAACGAGATAGCACCTATAAAAGAAGACACCCTGGTGTTCTTCGTAAACTCTGGAGCCGAAGCGGTGGAATCAGCCTTCAAGCTGGCCCGCTATGCCACCCGACGGCCCCTCACCCTGGCTTTCATCGGGGCTTTCCATGGCCGCACAATGGGAGCCATCACCCTCACCGCCTCCAAAGCTGTCCAGAAGCGAGGCTTCTACCCGATGGTCCCAGGCGTAGTTCACGTCCCTTACGCTTACTGCTACCGCTGCGCTTTTAAGCAGGAATACCCCTCCTGTGACCTCTATTGCGTCAAGTACATCGAAGAGGTGGTTTTCCATACCTACGCTCCCGGTGATGAATTCTCCGCCATCTTCGTGGAGCCCATACAGGGCGAAGGTGGGTACGTGGTACCCCCACCGGAATTCTTCCCTCGCCTGTGGGAGCTGGCTGACAAATACGGAATCCTGCTGGTGGTGGACGAGATTCAATCGGGGATGGGGCGCACCGGCAAGATGTTTGCCATCGAGCACTGGGGCGTGGAACCGGACATCGTCTGTGTCGCCAAGGGGATTGCTTCCGGGCTACCTCTGGGGGCGATGGTGGCCCGTAAGTCCCTTATGACCTGGCCCTCCGGTGCCCACGGCAACACCTTCGGCGGCAACCCTATCTCCTGTGCAGCAGCTTTGGTCACCATCAAGCTCCTGGAAGAAGAGCTCATCGAAAATGCCGCCAGGATGGGCGAATACGCTATGAACCGCCTGAAAGAGATGGCCGAGAAACACCCCATTATAGGCGATGTGCGGGGCAAGGGCCTTATGATAGGGGTGGAACTGGTCAAGGACCGGGAAACCCGAGAGGCCATCCCTGAGGTCCGGGACCAAGCGGTTTACAAAGCCTTCGAGCGGGGGCTGTTGCTCCTAGGCTGTGGTCTTAGCACCGTGCGGATGATGCCTCCGCTTTCCATCACCAAGGACCTCCTTGATGAAGGCTTGGACATCTTCGAGGGAGTCCTGGCGGATATAGAGGAAGAACTGTTCTAGGAGGAGAAAAATGGTTAAGGAAGAAAAAAGAGTTCTTGGGCTCACCCGCAACGTGTTCGTGCTGGGCTTGGTGAGCTTCTTCACCGATATAAGCTCAGAGATGACCTTAACCCTGCTCCCTCTATTCCTGGCTAACGTCCTCGGGGTGAAAACCTCCATCATTGGTTTGATCGAGGGCATAGCCGAGGCTACCGCCAGCCTCCTCAAGATTTTCTCAGGCTGGCTATCCGACCGACTTGGCAGGCGTAAGACATTGGTCGCTCTAGGTTATGGGCTTTCATCCTTTGCCAAGCCTTTTCTAGCCATTGCCACCACCTGGCCTCAGGTGCTCCTCATCCGCTTCACCGACCGGGTGGGGAAAGGGATAAGGACCTCCCCCCGGGATGCATTGGTAGCCGATTCAAGCCCTGTGGAGACCAGGGGGCGCTCTTTCGGCTTTCACCGGGCAGCGGATACCGGGGGAGCGGTGGTGGGCCTCGCCACCGCTGCAATGGTCATCTATCTGACCCAGCGGGGAGCCGTGGAGCTTTCGCTCAACACCTACCGCACCATCGTGCTCCTGGCCATCATCCCCGCTTTCCTGGCGGTGGCCCTGGTGGTCTTCTT
>DRAO01000437.1 GCA_011041825.1 Chloroflexota bacterium | reverse complement strand
CAAGATTTTAGGGCTAATAAAGTACCTGCGAGGCGAGAAAAATGCCAAAACCCGATAATATCTCACCTGGCACATCTCACATTTCACGTCTCACGTCTTACGCATCACGTCTCACGCCTCACGTATCACATCTCACGCTCACGTATTACGGTCGATGCGGATGTTTCTTGTCTGACGAACGGAGGCCGAGCAAGGATGCCGTTTGAGAGAGCGGTATTGCGTACTTCCCAATCGAAGTTGAGGTAGGTCCATCGACCGGGCGGTGGAAATCCCAGCCTTCGCTTTAAATAGGTCGCCGAAAAAAGATCTGGGACATTTGAATTGGCAAAACAGGCTCCTTTCAGGTATCATGCCTTGAGGCGAGATATAAGGAAAACCTTCGGTCGCTTGGGATGCTTGAGAGATAATGGAACTTACCACCTCGTCGATCATTTCCATAGGCATTCTCGCCTTTATCTGCGAATACATAGATGCCACCCTGGGCATGGGGTATGGTACCATCTTGACCCCCCTTCTTCTGCTGATGGAGCTGGTTCCCCTTCAAGTGGTGCCGGCTGTGCTGTTCTCCCAGTTTCTGGCGGGTCTTGTGGGCGGTTTTTGGCACCATCGGCTGGGAAACGTGGCCTTTGATTTCCGCCGCGACACGAACCTCTCAACAGGGCACCCGGCAAAAAAATTGCTGGCCCGGCTGGGGGTCTTCGGATATTTGCCCCGTTCCCGTGATGCCAAGGTGGTGTATGTGCTCGGGGGCTGTGGGATCATAGGGGCTTTGGTCGCTGTGTTTCTGGCCGTCTCCATTCCCGAGCGCGTACAGAAAGGCTATATCGGCGGGATGCTCCTCGGTTTGGGCCTTCTCATCCTCGCCACCCGGCAGAGGAAGCTTTCCTTCTCCTGGTCGCGCCTTTTTTTCTTCGGTTTCGTCAGTGCCTTCAACAAGGGGCTTTCAGGCGGCGGCTACGGCCCCCTGATATTAAGCGGTCAGATGCTCTCTGGCACAAAAAGCCAAAACGCAGTAGGAAACACAACCCTTACTGAGGCAATGGTGTGCCTGGTGGGCTTTCTGGCTTATTTTGCCACGCGGGGCGGGGTGGATTGGGGGCTGACCGCACCACTGACCCTTGGGGCTGTGGCCTCTACTCCCCTTTCTGCCTACACCGTAAAGAGGCTTGGCGAACGAAAGCTGCAGGTGCTTTTGGCAATAGCCATATTGGCCCTTGGCGCCATTACCCTCGCAAGAACCATTTCAGCGTGAAGGAGGAGAAGGGATGAGCTCAGATAACCTCTATGGCATCACTCCTCATGGAGGAAAACTCAAAGAACCTTTGGTGGACGAGGACAGGGCTAAGGAGCTCAGGGAGGAAGCAATTTACCTTCCCTCCTGGGACCTCACCCAAAGGCAGGTTTGGGATATCGAGCTTTTGTTAAACGGCGCCTTCTCCCCCCTTGAGGGATTTATGGGGAAGGCGGATTACGAGTCAGTCTGTGAGAGGATGCGCCTTTCTGATGGCACCCTCTGGCCGATCCCCATCACCCTGGACGTCACAGGAGAGTTCGCCTCCCGACTTTCCGAGGGTGCTCGCATTGCCCTGCGGCATCCCGAAGGGATGGTGCTTGCCATAATGACCGTTACCGATATATGGGTCCCCGACCGCGGCAAGGAGGCCGAGGCAGTTTTTGGTACCAGAAGCGATGAGCACCCCGGGGTCTTTGCCCTGCTGCATCAGACCAACCCTGTTTGCATCGGGGGGAGGCTTGAGGGGCTTGAGCTTCCGCCCCATCACACCTTCAAGCGCCTCCGCTACACCCCGCGAAAGCTCAGGGAAAGATTCCAGGAGCTTGGCTGGGAGAAGATTGTCGCTTTCCAAACTCGGAATCCCATGCACCGGGCCCATGTGGAGCTCACCAAGCGTGCCATGGCCGAAACCGGGGCAAAGCTCCTCATTCATCCTGTGGTGGGCCTTACAAGCCCCGGCGACATCGACTACTTCACCCGGGTGCGCTGCTATCAGGCGGTTCTGAAGTACTATCCTCAGGGCTCTGTGCTTTTGAGCCTTCTTCCTTTGGCCATGCGGATGGCCGGCCCAAGGGAGGCCCTCTGGCATGCCATAATCCGCAAAAACTACGGCTGCACTCACTTCATCGTCGGCCGGGATCACGCCGGCCCCAAGGACAGAAACGGAAACGGCTTCTACCCCCCTTATGCCGCCCAGGAGCTGATGGAAAAATACAAGGAGGAGCTCGGAATCCAGATGGTGCCCTTTCAGGAAATGGTCTATGTGGCAGACCTTGACCGCTACCTCCCCAGGGACGAGGTTCCACCCGGGGCAAAAACCCTCTCCATATCGGGGACCGAACTTCGGAGGAGGCTGAGGGAAGGAAAGGAGATCCCCGAGTGGTTCTCCTATCCCGAGGTGATAGCAGAGCTGCGCCGACAATACCCGCCCCGAAGCAAGCAAGGGTTTACCGTGTTCTTT
>DRAO01000071.1 GCA_011041825.1 Chloroflexota bacterium | reverse complement strand
GACCTTGTGTCGGCGGAGTTTCAGCCCGTTTAATCCGCCCCGAACCTCGTGTTCGGGGCAAAGATTTCTAAGGCCCTATCGCCTACCAAGCTGTTACAGACTCCCTCAGCTTCTGCTATGTTGACAACAGCATTTTTTTGGGATAAAATTGGGGTGTCTCTTACACTTTTTCAAAATCATGCTGCGGAGGTGGCTCAATGCTCCCTTCCCGAGCTGATGTGGTCATTATAGGAGGAGGCGTCAATGGCCTCAGCACCGCTTATCACCTCGCTAAGAAAGGCCTCACCGATGTGATTGTCCTCGAGAAGGAGAAGTTCATCGCCGCAGGTTCCACAGGGCTCTCTGCCGGTGGAATCCGCCAGCAATTTTCCACCGAAGTGAACATCCGAATGGCTATGTACAGCGTTAAGAAATTCGAGCGCTTCAAAGAAGAAATAGGCGAGGACATTTCATTTCGACAGGTAGGTTACCTCTTCCTGTTATCCACGGAAGAAGAGGTGGAACTTTTCCGCAGAAGTTACCAGCTCCAGCGCAGCTTAGGGCTGGAGGTAGAATGGCTTGAGCCCAGCGAAGTAAAGAAGCGATGGCCTTATATTAAGGTTGACGATATTTTAGCCGCTACCTATTGTCCCACCGATGGCTACGCCGACCCGGCCTCGGTAGCCAATGGTTATGCCAAGCAGGCCCGCAGCCTCGGGGTTAAGATATTCACCGAGACCGAAGTCACCGGCATCAAGACGGAAGACGGCGAAGTTAAAGGGGTGGAAACCACCCAGGGTTACGTGGAAAGCCCTATAGTGGTGAACACGGCAGGCCCCTATGCCCACCTTATCGGCCAGATGGTAGGGGTGGACATCCCTGCCCGCCCTTACCGTCGCCAAATCTTCATCACCGATTCCTTCCCTGAAATCCCCCCAGATTGGCCGATGACCATTGATTTTCATTACAACTGGTATATACGCAAGGAGGGCGAAGGTCTCCTTATGGGGATGAGCGACTTGGAGGAGCCATCCAGCTTCAATATGAATGTGGACTGGAGTTTTATGGAGAAGGTGGTGGAACACGGGATAGAGCGTATCCCGATATTAGAGAAGGCCAGGGTTATGCGGGGATGGGCTGGTCTCTATTCCATAACCCCCGACAGCCAACCGGTTATCGGCCCCATCCCGGGGGTTAAAGGATTCTATTGTGCCGTTGGCTTCAGCGGGCACGGTTTTATGCTCTCCCCTGCCACCGGCTTAATCCTCTCCGAAATCATAACCGAGGGTGAATCCAAGACCTTCGACATCACCGAGTTCCGCTTCGAGCGTTTCGCTGAAGGGTTAGCGGAAGGGGAAAGGCACGTAATATAAACAAAAACTAGGGAGAGGTTCTGTATGGCTGAGATAAAGCTCCTCAAAGGCGATATAACCAAGGTCGAAGCTGATGCTATTGTGAACGCCGCCAACAACCACCTGTGGATGGGTGGTGGGGTAGCTGGAGCGATAAAGAGGGCCGGGGGTAAGGAGATTGAAGAGGAGGCCGTAGCTAAAGGCCCCATCCAGGTTGGTGAGGCCATAGCCACCGGTGCCGGACGCCTTAAAGCCCGCTACGTCATCCACGCTGCTGCGATGGGTTATGATGAGAGAGGCAGGATGATACCTCCTACCGCCCAAACCATCCGGGACGCCACCAAAAACAGCCTGCTCCGGGCGGAGGAATTGGGGTTGAAATCCATTGCCTTCCCAGCCCTTGGCACAGGAGTTGGTGGCTTCCCCCTCCGAGAAGCGGCCCGCATAATGCTCCAGACCGTCAGGGAACACCTGGCCGGGGAAAGTGGCCTGGAGGAAGTTATCTTCGTCCTCTACGGCGATGAAGCATACAAAACCTTCGAGGAGGAAATGGCCAGGTGGGGATAGTTCAGCAAGTCGGACCCAAGCTTAAAGCATTCATAGGCAGATTTAGGTCAAAGGACTGGGAAGAAGCCCTGCACGACCTTAAAGAAAGCTCTATACCTAAAGTGCGCTGGGAAGCGGCCGAGAAGTTGGCCAAAGCTCCTCCCAGACCAGAGGTGATAGAAGCTTTGGTGGAAGCTTTGGGAGATAAGCATCCTTTCGTCAGGTGGAAAGCAGGTGAGGCCCTTTTGGCTTTCAGGAGGGAGGAAGCCTTCCGCCTTCTTGTGGAATCCCTTGGGAACCGCAGCCCCTTGCGGCGTGCAGCAGCGGCTGAAATTTTGGGCCGATGGGGTGACCCAAGGGCGGTGGAGCCGTTGTGCAAGGCCCTTAAAAGCCGTAATCAGGATGTCCGTTGGAGTGCAGCCGAGGCTCTTGGCAGGTTAGGGAGCCCGGAGGCCCTGGATTGTTTGATGAAAGCAGCCAGAGATGAAGCCTGGGGGGTGAGAATGGCCCTGGCCCTGAGCCTCGGAAAGGCCAGCGGGAGAAGGGATGCAGATGCTCTCCAGACCCTCCTGAAACTTCTGGCAGACCCCCACCCCAGTGTCCGCAGTGCGG
>DRAO01000290.1 GCA_011041825.1 Chloroflexota bacterium | reverse complement strand
GTCTGAAGGGATGGAGGATGATCTTCGACGGTCGATTTAAGCTCATCAGGGGGTTCGGCGAGGGGATATTACTGTTCGACCTTTGCGAGGATCCCGTCGAAAGCCGGAACGTCGCCGGTGTTTATCCCGAGGTTGTGAATCGATTGAGTTCAATCCTCAACGGTACGCTTCAAACTCCTTGACCGCCTCATACGTGGTTTTCCCTGCTTCCCTGTCATTGACATCATCCCTCAACCGTGATATATTTCATACCGAAAAATTGCGGATTGAGGTGAGAAGGATGAAACATACCCTCATCGGAAGGAATGAAAGGTTTCTTATCGCGGTGGAAAAGGCAGGACAGGCGGCTAAGAGCGATTACCCCGTCCTCATAGTAGGCGAAACGGGAGTGGGAAAGAACGCTCTGGCCGAATACATCCACCGCGAAAGCGATCGAAGGGATAGGCCGTTCATACACATCAATTGCGCATCTATCCCTGAGAACCTGATGGAAAGCGAGCTTTTCGGCCACGAGAAGGGAGCATTCACGGGAGCTTCAAAACGGAAAAAAGGGAAAATCGAGCTGGCGGACGGAGGGACGTTGTTTCTGGATGAGATATCATGCCTGTCTCCCCTGGCTCAGGCGAAGTTACTGACCTTCCTGGATGAATATCAGTTCACGCGGGTCGGTGGGTTGGAGAACATATCTGTGGACGTGCGGGTGGTCTGTGCCGGGTGCATTACGCGATTCTTACGGCTAGCCAATTGCCTCCATATGTGGTATGGTGTAAGGGAGAGGATTTCACATCAAGCCACATGTGGAGGGAAACAAAATGGGAACTGCAGCGGTTATCTCCCTGGCGGAGTTTAGGCAAAGGCGCGCACGTGCCGAAGCACGGCAAGAGCTTCACAAGCGATTCGACCGCTGGTTGGATGCGGTGGAGGAGCAAGTGCCCAAAGAACCCACCTTGGAGCAGGTGACGCAAGTAGTGTTCGAGATGCGTCAAGAGCTGACGGGCATGATCACAGAGGTGCTCGTGGGACAAGCGCACGCTGAAGCCCTGGAACAGCAAACGATGCCCTGTCCCCACTGTGGTCGCATGCTTCATGCCCGAGGGTCCCCCAACCGCACCGTGGAGACGATGGTGGGGGCGGTGTCTCTGTCCCGGCCGTACTTCTACTGCGTCCGGTGTCAGGAGGGGTTCTATCCGCTGGATGATGCCCTCCGGCTTTCGGAGCGCCGGAAGCAATGGGATATGCAGAAAGCAGCGGCCAGCTTGGCAGCAGAGGTACCCTACGAGACAGCCAGCGGGCTGTTTAATGAACTGACGGGGCTTTCTTTCAGCGATCATATCGCGCACGAAGTGGTAGGAGAACTTACCAAAGGGCTTACGGTGCTTTCGGTGAGTCCGACAGCCGAGGAGATTGCACAAAGGGTCGCTCAGGTGGCCGAAGGGAGGACATGGCGGCCCATCTTGGTATTGGCCATTGATGGAGCGGATGTACCTACCCGCCCGGAGACGGCCAAAGGGCGTCGGCCTGGCCGCAAGAGGAAGCGAGCCAAGCGGGCCCGTTGGAAAGGGCAATGGCGGGAAGCCAAGGGCTTTCGTTTCTACCTGGTGGAGGGGGAGCGGATCGTGCATCTCCTGAGCTGGCATCAGGTGCAAAGCGATAAGGAACTGGCCGAGGCCCTGCGGCAAGTTAAAGAGGCGGGCTTGATTCCCGAAGAGAAGGTCCGCCTGTGTGTGATCGCCGATGGGGCAAAGTGGATCTGGAAGTTCGTCAAAGCCCTTTTTCCCCTTGCTGTGCAGGTCTTGGACTACTATCACTGCAGTGAGCATCTGCATAAGGTGGCCTCCGTGCAATTCGGCGACAATCCGGAGAAGCAAACAGAGTGGATGGAGGCCACTGTCGCCCGACTCTTCTGCGGTGAGGTGCAGGGGGTCATCGGTGACTTGCAGCGCATGAAAGCTAGAGATGCCCAGGCTGCCGAAGAGATCAGGAAGCTGATTGGGTACCTCACCAATAATCAGGGCCGGGTGGACTATGGCTTTGCCCGCAAGGGAGGCTATCCCATCGGCAGCGGGGGCATCGAGTCGGCTCACAAGTTCATCGGTCATGTTCGGCTCAAGCGCTCCGGGGCTTGGTGGTATGTGGAGAGGGCCAATCAAATGCTTGCTCTGCGCTGCGCGAAGTACAACGGCACTTTCGACAGAGTCTTTGAGGACTACGAGCAAAGAGCCATCGTAAGAAACACGTAATGCACCCTCTGTGCCACGAATGCAAATCTGCCTGCGAGGATAGAAGAAGGAAGGTTCCAGAAAGATCTGTATAACCGGTTGAATGTGATCCTTACTGATTGACTGACAAAACTCATCGGCTCTACGTCGGAAACCCTTATGTGATAAGACTTCCTGGCGCTCTCAATTGTTCGAGTTTTTGAAACTTCGACAAGCCCAGAATTTTCAAGGGTTTTCTCGGACTGAGGACTGAGATTTGTCAGTCAGCCAG
>DRAO01000066.1 GCA_011041825.1 Chloroflexota bacterium | reverse complement strand
CCTTCCACCCCCTCCATCTAACAAGTGCATTGAGGTCGTTATCTCCCAGCAGCGCCTTTATGCCTGGGAAGGAGACAAGCTGCTATATAATTTCGTATGCTCCACCGGCGCTCCTGGCTCCCCCACCAAGCCTGGCAATTACAGAGTCATCAGCAAAATCCCAATGGCTTATTCCTACCGCTGGAATTTAAAGATGCCTTACTGGCTTGGGATATACAGGGTGGGAAATCTGGAGAACGGCATCCATGCTTTACCTATTTTATCTAACGGCCAGACCCTCTGGGAGGGTTATCTGGGAAGACCGGTCTCATTCGGGTGCATAATCTTGGGCACTGATGAAGCCCGCATCCTCTACGAATGGGCCGAGATAGGCACGCCCGTAATCATAAAGCCATAGTATCCAGCCGGAAGTTGAACAAGAAAGGAGGCCATTATGGAGCTGGAGCTTTCCCAACTTAGCCAGATGGTAACCTGGTTGGATGAGGAACACCGGCGAGACCGCTCGGATATAAAGCAGCTTATCCAACGGGTAGAGGCCCTCTCCCTGGAAGTTCAACAGCAGGGAGGCAGCATCCGGGAATTGGAGGAAAGGCTTGCCGATGTGCGGGCCAGACTGGCAAGGCTTGACCAATTTGAAGAGGCCCTCGAAAACACCAAGAAGGAAATAATGCTGCTCATCGAAAGATATGAGGAAAAACGCCGGAAAGCAGCCCTGGAGGCCGAACGCCTCCATCGTACCGAGAGAGAGAATCTCGCCAGAGCCGTAGATGAGATACGCAAGGAGGTGGAACCCCTCAAGCGCCTCAAAGAGGAACTTGAGATGAGGAAAGCGGAGGACGTTCGCCTTAACGAGCTATTGCTAACCCTCCAAGAGCGCTTCGTTCCCCTTGAGAAAAAGTGGCGTGATATAGAGCACAACCTCGCCTATGCCGAGGAGCAGAGAAGGCATCTCTCCAAACGAGTCGCCCAAGTTCAGGAGGAAAACACCGAACTCATCAAGCGCTCCGGCAACATAGAGAGCCGCCTTGACTACCTCACGGAGCAGCTTCAGAAGCTGGCCAAGAAGCTGGAAGAAATAAGCCTTTTCCACACCACCCTTAAGCAGGAACAAGAGCGATGGCTGGAGTCCCAGCAAGTGGCCGAGCAGGAACGCCGCCGCCAGATGGAAGAATGGGCTAAACAGGCCGAGAAATTCGCCCAGAAGATGCAGGAATACGCCTCCTTTATGGAACTTTACGCCAAGCAGTACAGGAAAGGCAAGAAAGTGCTCGAACAGTTGGAGAAGATAGAAGACCATATCAATGAGACCGAGAAAGAGATGGCCGAGTTGCTGCGTGTCTCAGAGGAACGGGCCAAGAAGGAATGGGAAGCTTTCCGGGAGGAAGCGGAAAGGCGTTGGAAACACCAGGAGATGTATCTTGAGCAATTCCGCAACAGGCAGGATGAGAAAAACCGGGAGATAATGAATAAGCTTAAGGCTTTGGAGGAAGGCGTTAAAACCCTCAGCGAAACTCTCTCCGACCTCCGCACCATCCAGGAAGAAGGCTTGCGGGAGGTGATATCCAGCTTGCAAGGCTTCCTGGCCAGTTTTATGGAGCAGGGAGGATAGGAGCTATGTACGTCATTGGCACTGCGGGGCATGTGGACCATGGAAAATCCGCTCTGGTTAAAGCCCTCACTGGCATAGACCCGGACAGGCTTAAAGAAGAGAAGGAACGGGAGATGACCATAGACCTGGGTTTCGCCTGGTTCGCCCTCCCCAACGGCGAAAAGGTGGGGATTGTAGATGTGCCAGGACATAAGGATTTCATTGATAATATGCTGGCTGGTGTAGGCGGGATTGATGCCGCCTTGTTAGTAGTGGCTGCGGATGAGGGAGTTATGCCCCAAACCAGGGAGCACTTAGCCATCTTGGATTTATTGGAAGTTAAGGCGGGCCTTGTTGCCCTGACCAAAATTGACCTTGTGGATGATCAGGAATGGTTGGAAATGGTGGAAGAGGAGGTCAAGGATTGCCTCAAAGGAACTGTGCTGGATGGAGCTCCCGTAGTGCGTGTATCGGCAAAGACAGGAGAGGGGCTGGAAAAGCTGGCCCAGGAGCTCCAGAAGGTGTTACAGCATACTTCGCCCCGGGCAGACTTAAGGCGCCCAAGGCTCTCCATAGACCGGGTCTTCACCATCTCCGGCTTCGGCACCGTAGTGACCGGCACATTGATAGATGGGCGGTTGCAAGTGGGGCAGGAAGTGGAAATCCTCCCCCAGGGACTGAAAGCTCGCATCCGGGGGCTTCAATCCTATAAGGAGAAAATCAACGAGGCCAAACCGGGCAGCCGGGTGGCGGTGAACCTCTCCGGGGTTGAAAAGAACCAACTCAGCCGGGGTGATGTGCTAACCATCCCCGGATGGCTCCTCCCCACCACCCTGGTAGATGTTCACCTCCGCTATCTGGCCGATGCCCCCTATCCCCTTGCCCACAACACCCAGGTTAAGTTCTTCAGCGGGGCCGCTGAGGTT
>DRAO01000059.1 GCA_011041825.1 Chloroflexota bacterium | reverse complement strand
CGCTTCCCCTGGGGTACCCATAGCAAATAGGCGTTAGAGAACGCCTGCTCCTCACAATAGAAAAATTTGAATGCGCAGAAAAGGCCATTGAAGCCTTCCGGCGTGGTTGTGTTGTTGAGAAGTGAGGTCCTGTAAAGCATCTTTTCGGGCAGGATGCTTGCCTTTTGAGGCGATTTGTGGTAAGCTTAAAGCAGGAATTTTAGAAGATGAGCCTTCTCGATTGCGAAGATGGATTTAGTGATAAAGGATGGCATTGTCGTTACTGCCGCTGAAATAATTGAGGCTGACGTTGGCATAGAAGGCGGGAAAATTGTGGCTTTGGCAAAGGGGCTCAAGGCTCCAGAGGTTATCGAAGCCCGGGGGTGTTATATCTTCCCGGGCTTTATTGATGTCCACGTTCACCTCCAGATGCCCGTAGGTGATTTCATCTCCACCGATGATTTTTACACCGGCACGGTGGCTGCGGCCTGCGGTGGCACCACCACCATCATTGATTTTGCCGAAGCTCATAACGAAGAGGACCTTCTCCAGGCTGTCGCTAAGCGACGCCAGGAGGCCGATGGGAAAGTGGTGGTGGATTACAGTCTTCATCTAACCGGTAACCGGGATGACGGGAAGTTCCTGGATGAGATGGGGGAGTTAGCTGCCGAAGGCTACACTTCGCTTAAGATTTACACCACCTATCCCGGCCTTATGGTGAATGACGGGCAGATTATCCGGTTGCTGGAAGTATGCCGACGCCACGGTCTATTGCCCATAATCCATACCGAGAACCATTATATCATCGAGCACCTCAAGGCCCGTTTCCTTGCCGAGGGCAAAGTCCACCCTCGTTACCACCCCCTTAGCCGTCCGCCCATAGCCGAAGCCGAAGCGGCTCAGAGGGTCCTGGCCCTAGCTTATGTGGCAGGGGCTTCCATCTACATTGTGCACCTCACTTGTGTGGAAACCCTTGAAGCTGTACGGGCAGCGAGGAGGCGAGGGCAGGTAGTTTATGCCGAAGTCACCCCTCAACATCTCCTCCTCTCCATAGAGGATTACAACCGACCGGGCTTTGAAGGGGCTAAGTTTGTCCTCTCCCCGCCGCTCCGGGATAAGAGCAACCACCCCCTTCTCTGGCAAGCCCTTGAGCTTGGGGAGCTGCAAACCGTGGCCACTGACCATTGCCCTTGGAATATGAAGGGCCAGAAAGAGCGGGGCCTTCACGACTTCACCCTTATTCCCAACGGAGCCCCAGGCGTTGAAACCCGTATACCTCTCCTCTTCACGTATGGGGTACGGGCAGGCAGGCTCTCCTTAACCCGCTTTGTGGATGTCTGCGCCACCACCCCGGCCAAGCTCTTCGGCCTTTATCCCCGTAAAGGGACTGTAGCTGTAGGCTCAGATGCCGACATCCTGGTTTTCGACCCTGATAAAGAGGTCAGCCTCTCTTACAAAGCCCTGCATCAGAATGTGGACTACTGCCCTTACGAAGGTTGGAAGGTGAAGGGCTACCCTCGTCTGGTGATTTCCCGGGGCGAAATCATCGTGGAGGAAGGGGAATTTAAGGGCCGGAAAGGACGAGGGAAGTTCCTCCCTCGAAAGCGGTTTAACCATCCTTCCCCCTGATCGAGGGTGAAAATGCCTTTGCTTAAACTCCCGGGGATGATTGATGTCCACGTTCACCTGCGGGAACCGGGTGCCACCCATAAGGAGGATTTCTCCACTGGCACGGCGGCTGCCCTTGCCGGTGGCGTGGTGGTAGTGCTGGATATGCCCAATAACACCCCGCCCATTGTGGATAAGAGGAGCTTGGAGTACAAGAAACGCCTGGCCGCCCGGAAGGCCCTCTGTCCTATCGGCTTTTACATAGGTGCTGCTGAGGATAATGCCTCCCAATGCGCTGCCCTTGCGGGGGAGGTTGTGGGGCTTAAGATTTACCTGAATCAAACCTACGGCCCGCTACGTATGCGGAACTTGCTCGCTCTGATGTCTCACTTCCGCCAGTGGCCTTCCCACAAGCCCATCGCCCTCCATTCGGAAGGCGCTTTCTTGGCCGTGGCCATTGCCCTTTCCCACCTCTATGACCGCCCCGTGCACATCTGCCACATAAGCCGCCGGGAGGAGATATTGCTCATCCGGGAGGCAAAGAAGCAAGGGGTTAAGGTCACCTGCGAGGTCACCCCTCACCACCTCTTCCTCACCCAGGCCGATGCCAAATCCCTGGGGAGCTTCGCCTATATGAAGCCAACCTTAGGGAGCGAGGAGGATAGGGCTGCTCTGTGGGATAACCTGGCTTTTATTGACATCGTGGCTTCTGACCATGCCCCTCACACCCGGGAGGAGAAGGAAAGCCCTGATCCGCCTCCGGGGGTGCCTGGGTTGGAAACCACCTTGCCCCTGCTCCTAACCGCCGTTCACGAAGGGAAGTTAACCATTGAACGCTTGCTGGAGCTGACCTTTTATAACCCGGCTCGCATTTTCGGAATCACCCCCCCGCCTGACACCTGGATAGAGGTTGACCCTGACGCCTGCTAT
>DRAO01000430.1 GCA_011041825.1 Chloroflexota bacterium | reverse complement strand
TGCCTGATTCGTAAGGATACCAAACATTAGGCGGGATTTTCTCACCATTGATTATATACCACCTTTGGATGGGGTCAACAAAGTAAAAGCCGTGAACCCAGAAGCGGTCAATCCCATATACATCCCTGTAATCCACCCGCACCATAAGAGGGAACTCGGAGCTCCTTTCTCCAGCCCCTGGAAGGCTTTGGTAGATTAACTTCACGTCCAACCGCAGGTTCAAGTATTCATAATCCCACACATCCTTATCAATCACCTGAAGGATGCCCGTCTCGGTGTGGATGCCTTCTTCGGCCCGGCGGCGGAACAACACCGCCCTGTGGCCTCCTTCCTCCACAACCTTTACCTCACCCTCTTGGGCTTCAGGGTTATCCTGATAAGTGATTATCTGCCAACTTGGGGAAAGGGGCTCCTTGAAGTCACCGTTTTCGATTAGATTTTGAGCTGCTGGCAATGGCGGCCCGGGAGGTTCCCCGGCCTTCACCAACGTCCGATGCCCCTTAAACACGGTCACCAGTTCCTCCGGTGGCCCCACGATAGCCTTGCCGTCCCGGACCGCTATCTCGGTGACATCCTCGGCCACATCAACCGAGTAGCTCCCCTCCCGGAAGTTAGCTATGGTGTGGGGGGTTTCCACCTCGAAGGTTAAGGGCCTTTCGGTGGGCGGGCTTACCATCACCCGCACCCGTCCTTTCCGCACATTTATGTGGATGAGATTCGGCTTGGGGCTCCAAGAAAAACGAGGGGAGCGCATCGCCGCAATCTTCACCTCAGCCTTACCGTAGAGGATGATGGTGCTGCCGTCGAAGAAGGTAACCACCGCCCGGGAGGATTCATCGGGGGTTTCCACAGTGCTACCTTCCCTTATCTTCCGGCTTTCGATCACCCCTACAGGCTCCGGGGAGCGTGGCTCTCTGACCAGCACTGCGCTCCCTAGCACAGTAAGGGTTGCCTCGTGGGGTCGAGGAGCATTGATTATATACCACCTGATGGAAAGGGGAATACCCACGGCCAGGCAGCAGAAGATAAAGAAAGAAGCTATGAGGATGAGCCACGCCAGCCGCTCTATATCCTGTTTCATCAGAACCGCACCTCGAATCTATCGAATAAGCCCTTGTACGGCAACCACTCCACTTCCACATTGGTCACCACAGCGGCTGGCGGGCCCTCCCAGAGGAACTCCAAAAGTTCCTCCAAGGCCTTTTTGTCGCCTTCCGCATCCACTTCCACCGTTCCATCCCAGTTGTTGCGCACATATCCCGTAAGACCAAGGGACCGAGCTTTAAGGCGGGTGTAATAGCGGAAATTCACCCCCTGCACCCTTCCGTGCACTATCGCCTTAAGCCGGGCCATCTCAGCCATAGCCTATCCCTCCTGGTGCTGTCCATTGAGATGGTCTTGCCGCCGCACATAGATGTTCTTCATCTGACAATCTGGCCTATGGCCAGCAGGATGCTAATGATGGTGCCGATAACGGCGATGGAACCCACAAGCCAGCGGGTCTGCACGAGCATCCGCTCATACATCCTATCGAAGCGTTCGTTCATCTCCCGGCGCAGTGCTTGGAGTTCCAGTTTTACATCCTTTACTTCTCCTTCAAGGGAAGTCATCCTGGTTTCCAACCTATCTAGGCGAGATAGCACCTCTCTGAATTCATCTCTGGATACGGCCACAATCGGTATCAAGCGCATAAGCCAGGGCACCATATCCAGAGCGGCCTTATCGCCTAAAGCCTCCCGCACACTGGTGGGAACCTCCACCGCAATCTCCGGCAAAGTCCCAGGTATCACACACCTCCCGCTTTTTATAATCGGAACAGCCACACTAGCCTGGGCCGCCTCTCATCCAGGCGATAAAGTCCCGCCTGGTGGGCCAGCTTCACAGCCTCTTCATACTCCTCGGCGGTGATGCGCCGGGAAAGTTCCGGTATCTCATGGGCTTTGTAGCAAGGGCGGTACTGGTCCATAATGTTCAGGTAGGTGTTCCTGGAAACCTCCTCGGCCAGGAAACGCACGATTTCCCCTGTTCCGGCCAGGCCGTTGGGGAGCACAAGGTGCCGCACCAGGAGCCCTCTAAGGGCAATGCCACGTTCATCCAGCACCAGGTCGCCCACCTGCCGATGCATCTCCTTAACCGCTGCTTTGTTTATGGCCGGGTAGTCTTTAACCTTGGAATAGCGCCAGGCCACTTCCGGGTCGGAGTACTTCATATCGGGCATATAGATGTCCACGATGCCGTCCAGGAGCTTGAGGGTTTTGAGGGAATCATAGCCGCCGGTGTTGTAGACCAGCGGCAGGCGGAGCCCTTTTTCCACGGCGATGAGCAGCGCCTCCAGGATTTGGGGAACCACGTGGGTGGGCGAGACCAGGTTGATGTTGTGGCATCCCATATCCTGCAGGTGCAGCATCATTGCCGCCAATTGCTCAGGTTCCACCTCCCGCCCGTGGCCCAATTGGCTGATGTCGTAGTTCTGGCAATACTGGCAGCGCAGGTTGCACCAGGTGAAGAAGATGGTGCC
>DRAO01000206.1 GCA_011041825.1 Chloroflexota bacterium | reverse complement strand
GTGGGGTTCGTAATCCTCCCTCTCCTCAATGGTGCAATTGTGGCGGTCCAAATCCTCCAGCGAGGCGAAACGCTGCACTATCTGCTTCCTCAGGTCGCCATAGGGCATCGGGTGGCGCACCACGACCACCTTCTTGCCCATCTCACGCAGGATTTGGGTGACCCGACGGCTGGTCTGGCTCTTGCCGCTGCCGGTCCGCACGGCGCAGATAGCGACGACGGGTTTGGACGATTTGAGCATCGTGCTTTTGGCTCCCATAAGGCGGAAATCGGCCCCGGCAGCCAGGACCAAAGAGGCCCTGTGCATCACATATTCGTGGGAGACATCGCTGTAGGCGAAGATTACCTGCTCCACATCGTAGCGGCGGATCAGGTCTGGCAGCTCCTCCTCGGGGTAGATGGGGATACCATCGGGGTAGAGGGAACCGGCGAGCTCCGGTGGATAGGTACGGCCTTCTATGTCGGGAATCTGGGTGGCGGTGAAGGCCACCACCTCATAAGCGGGGTTGTCACGGAAGTAAACGTTAAAGTTGTGGAAATCCCTCCCTGCTGCTCCCATAATTATGACACGTTTTCTTCCCATTTGGGTTTACCTCCTCGTAATTTATCGGGCAAGCTTAGCCAATAGGACACCAACTTCGTAGAGGATTAAGAGCGGCACCATCACCAGGCTCATATTAAATGGGTCAGGCGTGGGAGTTATGACAGCGGCGATGACGGCGATGATCACAACGGCATACTTGCGGTTCCTGCTCAGCCACTGCGGTGAAACCAGGCCCACTTTGGAGAGGAAGAAAATTATCAGCGGGGTCTCAAAGGCCATCCCAACCCAGAAGAGGAAAGTCGTTACGAATGAAATGTACTCTCCTATCGTCCATTGAGCCCTAGCTACGTCCCCCCCGAAGGTAAGGAGGTATTTGATGGCGAAGGGGAGCATCACAAAGTAAGCGAAAGCCAAACCGGCCAGGAAGGAGAAAGTAGCCCCGGGGATAAGAGAGAAGAGGTAGCGCCGCTCGTGGGGGTAAAGGGCTGGAAGGATGAACTTTACAAATTGATACAAGATAAAAGGCATAGCAAGGGCTATCCCTATTATCAGGGCAACCTTCAAGTACGTCAGTATCATTTCCGTTGGACGCAGGAATATGGGCTTTAGGTTGCCCATCGGAGCAGTTAATATTTCAAGGAAACGGGAGCTGAAAAACAGACTGAGGGAAGTGGTCAGAAACAAAACTACAAGGGACTTTATAATCCTCTCCCGAAGCTCCTCCAGGTGCTCCAACAGGCTCATCCGGGCCTGAGCCCGGTTTTCTTCTTTCTCCTGCGGTTCAATGCTGGGCCTGCTCATCGTCAGCCTTTGACTTTCCTTCAAGGTTGGCTTCCTTCTCCAGCTCCTTGAGTTCCTTGGTTATTTGCGCTGTTACATCTCGAGAGGCCTGGCGAAACTCCCGCACACTCTTGCCCAAAGCCCGGCCCAATTCGGGCAGCTTGCCCGGCCCGAAGATGATAAGGGCGATCAGCAATATCAACAGAAGTTCTCCAGTTCCTATCCCCATAAAGTTCATCTCGTATCACCTCCTTTTCCTAGCAGTAGAGGGGCGCTTCCCTTTCCCCTTCAGAAGTCCAGGTTCATTGGCAAGCACTGACCCCAATACCCCGTTCACAAAGCGGTAGGAGCTATCGCTGCCAAAGGCCTTGGCCAATTCCACCGCTTCATTTATGGCTACTTTTGGCGGGGTGCTATCAACGTAACCCAGCTCGAAAATAGCCATCCGCAGGATGTTGCGGTCTATTATGGACATCTGCTCCACAGGCCAGGCAGGAGCATATTTACCTATAATGGAATCCAATTCCCTCAGATGTGAAAGCACCCCCATAACCAGCAGGCGGGTGAACTCCTCACCTTCCCTGGGGAGGGGGTCCTCGGCAAGCCTTTCCCTAAGCACCACCTCCGGATGATGCCCTACTATATCTATTTCGAAAAGAGCCTGCAATGCTACCGTGCGGGCTTTCCTCCTGATGCTTACACCCACCATCCACCTCAACAGGCAAAACCTTTACGCTTTTTGTGCGATTAAGGGCCCTGCATAGCTGATTTGGGCTGCTTTAGCTTTCCGTTAAGAAGCCGAACGGCTCTTACCAACCCCTTCGATGTAGACATTAACCTCTTTGACCTGCATACCCACGATGTTCTGAATGGCCCGGGTGATTTCCTTCTGGATGTTTCGGCCCAGTTCGTACATATTCGCCCTGGCATTGGCGACAATGTGTAAATTAATGGAAACCGTGTTCCCTTCCACCCTTACCGCCACTCCTCCGCTAGGGATATGGAACCTGAAGAGCCCCGGCAAGGCGAGCCTTACCACATCCGGATTGGAAAGAGCCGTAAGCCTGGCTATGGTCTTCAGCACCCTTGGCGAGATAATGACTTTCCCTATCCTCTCTTGTCCCATAATTCTCTTAACCTTCCCGAGTTTGTAATCAATTGCAGAACTTCATACGAACGCTCTTGTTTACAAGATTGC
>DRAO01000426.1 GCA_011041825.1 Chloroflexota bacterium | reverse complement strand
CCTATCAATGGCCTTCCTATGTTCCCACCCACCCAGGTGCGGAAACCAGCGGCTTTTAGCATCTCCCCGGTCAGGGCCGTTGTGGTGGTCTTGCCGCTGGAGCCCGTTATCCCGATGATGGGCGCCGGGCACAATTCGCAGAAAAGCCTAGATTCCCCGCTTATCGGTATCCCACGCCTGCGGGCTTCGGCCACTATCGGGACCTCCATCGGCACCCCCGGGCTTATGAAGAGGACATCGGTGTTGTCTAACAGATGCAGCGGATGTCCTCCCAACACAAAACGGATGGGCAAATCGGCCAGGGATGCCAAGGCCTCCCTTAGCTCATCTTCACCCTTTATGTCCGTAGCCGTCACCCTGGCCCCCTGTTCGGCCAGGAAGCGGGCCAGCGCTGTCCCCTCTCGTGCCAGGCCGATGACCGTCACCCGAAGCCCTTTGAACTCCATAGGTTCACCCCGAGGAATCGGTTGTTTTTGAGGGCGGCTTCGCCGCCTTCAAAAACAACCCCTCTTGTTCTCCTCCAGGTTATATCAACGCCAGCGCTATCCCCAGCATTGCCATCAATGTAGCCACCAGCCAGAAGCGCTGTGTTATGTGGGTTTCCGACCACCCGAGCAATTCAAAATGGTGGTGCAAAGGCGTCATTTTGAAAATGCGCCGCCCCTTGCCGTAGCGAGCTTTGGTGTACTTAAAGTAGGCCACCTGAATGATTACCGAGAGCACTTCCGCCACGAAGATAAAGCCGATGACCGGCAGGAGCAACCATTGCCCCGTCATCAAGGCCACCACGCCTAGCGTAGCCCCGATGGAGAGGGAACCCGTGTCGCCCATAAAGAGCTCTGCCGGGTAAGCGTTGTACCACAGGAAAGCCAACAGTGAACCCACCACGGTGAAGCAGAACCTCACCAGGTAAATCTGCCCCTGAAGGTAGGCTATAATCCCATAGGCGGTAAAGGCGATGGCAGCCACACTCCCCGCCAGGCCATCGAGGCCATCCGTCAGGTTAACGGCATTAGAAGTGCCCACGATGATGAACATTGCAATCGGTATGTACCAGAGGCCTATGTCTATCTTCTGAGGCACGGTGGGCAGGGCCACGCTCCTGAGCCCCAGCCCATAGTGAAGGGCCAACGTGGTCACGAAAGCCAGGAGCACCTGGGCCAGGAATTTAACCCTAGCCCGTAGCCCTTCCCCCTTTCGTCGGCCCTTTATACCCTCCCAATCATCGAGGGCACCCAAGAACCCGTAGCTCAACATCACCCCCAGAGGCACGAGGATAGAACGGCCCAGCAGGGTCATACCCAACATATTGAAGATGTTAAGGATGGCGGTGATGATGCAAACGGGTAAGATTATCATAATCCCACCCATCGTGGGCGTGCCCATCTTGGTTACGTGAGAACTGGGGCCATTAACCCGGATTAGCTTCCCGATACCCCTGCTCTTGAGAAATCGGATGAGCGGACCACCCCATATAACCGCCAGTATGAAGGAAACTGTTCCCAAGGCCAAGGAATAAGCCATTTAATGCGGCTCCGCTTTGGAATTTTTCGCCACGCTGATGGCAGCAACCACTTCTTCCATCCTCATCCCCCTGGAACCTTTAACCAGCACCACATCCCCAGGCTCCAGGAGCTCTTTGAGCAATCGGATGGCTTCCTGCTTGGAGTCGAAGATATACACGTTCTCAGGAGGCATCCCACAGGCCAGGGCTTCCTCACCGATAATCCTGGCCCGAGGCCCCACCGTGATGAGCAGTGAGGCAACTTCCAAGGCCCGTCTTCCAACCTTGCGGTGGCCTTCCTCCTCGTAATCCCCCAATTCCAGCATATCGCCGAGCACAGCGATGTGGCGGCCTGGCAATTCCTCCAGCAGGTTTAGCGCCGCAATTGTGGAAGCCGGGCTGGCGTTGTAGGTGTCGTCCAAGATGGTCGAGCCGTTGTACCCCGGCACGGCCACCAGCCTCAATTGGGCCGAGACATCCCGCAAACCGGCTATTATCTCCCCCCAGGAGAGGCCTTCTATCAGCCCTACCGCCGCCGCCGCCAACGCAGCATGCACGCTGTGCCTCCCCAGCAGTGGGATGCGGGCGTGTATCGTTTCACCCTCATAGTGGAAGCGGAACCGAACCCCCGAAAGCCCCTCGCTACGGATTTCATCAGCCCAGAGGTCAGCTTCCGGGCTGAGGCCGTAATAGAAAACCCGACCCCTGGTTTTATCCTTCATCGCCCGGACCCTCTCATCATCGTAGTTGAGGACAGCGACGCCTTCGGGCGGGATAGCTTCCACCAGCTCGGCCTTCGCCTGGGCTATGCGCTCCAGGGTGCCCAGGCGCTCCAGGTGCACCGGCCCCACATTGGTGACCACCCCCACCACCGGTAGGGAGATTTCGGCCAATTGGGCTATCTCGCCCAGGGCGTACATCCCCATCTCCAAAACCACCCTCTCATATTCAGGCCCGAGGTGAAGGAGGGTCAAAGGCAAGCCAATCTCATTGTTGTAGTTGCCGTAGCTTTTCAGGGT
>DRAO01000192.1 GCA_011041825.1 Chloroflexota bacterium | reverse complement strand
GCTCTACGGCGTGCGCTATGACCCCGAGAAGGAAATCCTCATCACGGTGGGGGTCTCCGAAGCCCTCCACTTGGCCCTGCTAACCGTGGTGGAGCCAGGCGATGAGGTCATCGTGGTAGAGCCGTGCTTTGTATCCTACAAGCCAGGAGTGGTCTTCGCCGGAGGCGTCCCGGTGGTGGTATCGGCCACGCTGGAGAACAACTTCGAGGTCACGGCAGCCCAGATCGAAGAGAAGGTGACGCCCCGCACCAAGGCCTTGCTCATCGGCTACCCCAACAACCCCACCGGAGCGGTGATGAGCAGGGATAAGCTCCTGGAAATCGCCAAAGTCGCCGAGAAGCACGACCTTTTGGTCATCTCCGATGAGATTTACGACCGCCTGGTCTACGGGGTGAAGCATACCTGCTTCGCCTCCTTGCCGGGGATGTGGGAGCGCACCGTGCTCCTGGGAGGCTTCTCCAAAGCCTATGCGATGACCGGATGGCGTATCGGCTACGCCTGTGCCCCCGCCGACATCCTCTCCCAAATCCGCAAGGTGCACCAGTATGCGATAATGTGCGCCCCCACCACCTCGCAGGTGGCAGCCTTGGAAGCCCTCCGCAACGGTGAGGAATACGTCCAGCAGATGGTGGCCGAATACGACCGCCGCCGTCGGCTCATCGTGGAGGGGCTCAACAGCATTGGCCTCAAGTGCTTTGAGCCCAAGGGGGCCTTCTACGCTTTCCCCTCCATCGAGGCTACGGGCCTCTCGTCGGAGGAGTTTTCTGAGAAGCTCCTCTACGAGGAGAAAGTGGCCGTAGTCCCCGGCAACGCCTTCGGGGAATGCGGAGAGGGCTTCGTCCGCTGCTCCTACGCCACCGCATACGAGAAGATAGAACAAGCGCTGGAGAGGATGGAGCGGTTCGTAAAGAGATATATGTAGCTTGTTTTCGTGCGGTGCAAAGCCACCGCACGAAAACAAGCTTTCTTGGATGAGGCAATAATGAAGTACAAGCAAGCCCTCGATTACATTTATTCCTTTACCGACTATGAGAAGCTCAAAGGCTACCACTATACCCCCCAGGATTTCAACCTGAACAGGGTAGAGCAGTTGCTGACCCTGTTGGGAAACCCCCATAAGGCTTTCCCTTCAGTGCACATAGCAGGCACCAAAGGCAAAGGCTCCACCGCAGCGATGATAGAATCCATCCTGCGGGCTGCTGGATACCGCACCGGGCTTTACATCTCCCCTCACCTCCATACCTTCCGGGAGCGGATTCGCATAGGCGGGGAACTGATAAGCGAGGAGGATGTTGTTGCGGGCATCGAATCCATCCGTCCGATGGCAGAGAAAACCCCGGGCCTCACCACCTTTGAAATCATCACCTCCCTGGCCTTTCACCTCTTCGCCCGGGAGCAGGTGGATATAGCGGTGGTGGAAGTGGGATTGGGCGGCAGGCTCGATGCCACTAACGTCATAACCCCCCTGGCAGCGGTGATAACTTCCCTGAGCTTTGACCATACCTATCTTCTGGGCAACACCTTAGCCTCCATTGCCAAGGAGAAAGCAGGAATCATCAAAGAGGGCATCCCGGTAGTGAGCGCCCCCCAAAAACCGGAAGCCCTGGCTGTCATCGAAGAAGTGTGCCAGGAGAAAGGGGCTCCCCTTGTTTTGGTGGGCAGAGACTGGTCCTGGCGGGTGCTCACCATAAATTTGGAGGGCCAGGAGTTCGAGGTTCTCAGGGATTCCATTGTAATCTACCGGAGGTTGTGGATTCCTCTCCTGGGGAGGCATCAGTTCATAAATGCTACAGTGGCTGTAGCCTGTATAAATGAACTCTGTAATCAAGGGTTAGGTATCCCAGATAAGGCCGTAAAGGAGGGGTTGCGACAGGTTCGATGGCCTGGCAGGCTGGAGATATTGCAAAAGCGGCCCTTCTTCGTCGTGGACGGGGCACATAATGTGGATTCGGCAAACCGGCTGGCGGAGGCTCTGCGGGAGCTTTTCACCTGGCGGCGGTGCATCCTCATCTTCGGAGCCTCCAGTGATAAGGACATCCCGGGGATGTTGCGGGAGTTGCTCCCACTGGCGGATGAAGTGCTCTTCGCCTCTGCCCACCATCCTCGTGCCACCCCTCCGGAGAAATTGGCTGAGGAGGCCAAGGGGCTGGGGTATCAGAGCATATCGGTGGGGAGCGTTAGAGAGGCTGTGCAAAAGGCCTTGGTGGAAGCCGGGCCAGAGGACCTGATATGTGCTACTGGCTCGCTTTTCTTGGTAGCCGAAGCTCGGGAAGCCTGGGCTGCTCTCACGGGGCACAGGATGCCTCAAAAGGACCCCCTTTGATGTGAGTACTTAACCCGTCAGGGGGAACCCTTTGAGGAGGCACGGCGTGGCACTTTTTCAACACCCTCAATTTCTCTAGCCACCTGACACTTTTACGAAGCTGGGCTCAGAAATGGCCGGGAGCTGGAAGCTCCCGGCTAAGAATCTGGAAGCGGATTGAAAACCCGCTAATCCTCAGCCGGTTTTCAACCGGCTTTAAGGC
>DRAO01000337.1 GCA_011041825.1 Chloroflexota bacterium | reverse complement strand
TCCTTGCCGCAGGGGTTCCCGCTTCCGGGGATGATGAGCTTTACGGATAGCTTCTTTATGTAAGCAAGGGCCTCAAGCCACTGGGCTGAATCTGCCATACAGAGGTCAGGGTGGGTGTTGGTAACCACAAGCGCCCCCGTGAAAAGCAATTTCTCCCCGGGGATATGGACAACGATGCTGGCAGGGGTAGTCCCCCCCAAGGCTATAAGCCTTATCAACCGTCCGCCTTTGTAAAGGCTCATCCGCCGGGAGAAAGCCATCGCTGGCATCAAATCCCCGAAATTATCCGGAGGTTCCTGGTCCCGATATGCCTTGTAAAATTCCCTGAAAATCTGGCGGTAAGGGGCTTTAGGGGTTGCCAAATCCTCCCAAACTGCCTGATGGGCTATCTTGGGAACCTTCAAGAGGTTATTGGACATCACACGCAAGGGGTGGTCATCCGTATTAATCGCATAAAGTATGGGCTTGTTACCCACCTCCATTACCTGATGCTGCCAAAGCTTTACATCGGCAGGATTTGGGGGGATGTCTACCAACAGCAGCCCTTCCTCTGTGTCTATTAAGCCCACATTACCCCCCTTGAAGCGGGTTTCCACATATACGCCTTCGGCAACCCTTATCATCTAACCCTCCGATTTCTCCGCACTCTTCTTCCTTGCCCTCACTGTAGGGCAGCATTGCCAATCACGGTCGGATGCAAAGCCGCTTACTGGATTAGGACCGCATATACTAGCCAAGCGCCCAAGCAGAGGAAGAGAAAAGCCGTTGCCGCTTTTATGGTCACCATATGGCGGTTGAGGAGCTTGCTCAACTGCCCCGAGGAAGTCCCAAAGAATGCCCCCACGAAGATGAGCACCAGGGGCAGGATAAACAGGAGGTTATATTCCATCAAGTAAAGCGTGGCCTTGCCCCGCATCTCCGGGACGCCCATCATAAAAATAATGGTGGGGAGGTAAACTTGCCCCGTACAGGTGAACTCGATGAGGGAGATGAGCAAGCCCGTTATCAGAGATATGGGCACGAGATAACGCACCTGCATACTCTGCCTGACGATTCTATTCACCACCCGTCTCAGCCGGATGGGCATCCGCAAGCTCATCTTTTCGGGGTTGCCCTTGCGTACTTTGACGAAATCGCTGATGTTCCCTGCGGCCAGGGCAAAGCACAACACAGCGGTAAGGGCGTAGATGACTTTAGAGAGCTTTTGCAGAGAGGGGATGGATTGCAGAGCCTTGAGGAATCCAAACCCTATACCCAGGTAAGTGAAGAAGACCCCCAAAGCAAAAGCGGCTCCCACTGCCAGAACTTCCCAGCCTTTCCTGCCGGTAAGGGCCAAGTAGGAGATGAAGAAGATGAGGGTGGCAAAGGCGCAGGGGTTGAGGCCATCTACCAGGCCGGCAAGTGCCACCGTCAAGGGGCCGAGGGAACGGAACCGATTGAGAATGCTGTTCAAAGCTTCCTCTCGATCCCAGTTCTCCCAGAAGGGTTCAGCCCCCTTAGCCTGGTATTTCTTCACCAATGCCTCCAGGTTCTCGTAGTTTACATCCCTTCCTAAGAGGTAATCATCCCCTATGAACACTGCCGGGGTAGTAAGCCGCTTGTTGGCCGGGATATGGTTCTTCTCCCCCAACCACTCCCATAAGGGGGCATCTTTTTGGACATCGAAGTAGTGGATGCGAAGGGTTGGATACTGGCTTTTCAGGTATTCCAAATCATAGTAAGCTTGTTCGCATTCATTACAGCCTGTGGTGTAGAAATAAGCTATGTGAATGAGAGGAAGAGGAGTAGGGGTAGCCTTTACGCCAGAAGGAGTGGGGGTTGGAGTTGGGGGGGCAAAGATTTTCTTAATGGCATCCGGGGGAATAAGGTAATCCACGCCCCCCTGCTGAAGGTAATATTCTATCACCTCCTCCAGATGCTCCTTGATGTCCAGTTCGCCTATGAGGATGTGATGGCCTATAACCAGGAAGGGAACCCCCCGATATTGAGGTGGGACTTTGGCTTGTTCCTCTATAGCCAGCAGGAAGGCGTAGTTAGAAGGGTCACGGGCATCCAGGAGGGTTATCTCCAGCTGCTTCCCATACTTCTTCTTAAAAGCAGGAAGGGTTTCAGAGATAACCTTCTTGCAGTGAGGGCAGAAGGGTGAATAGAAAAGATAACCCCTCACCACCCCTCCGGGAGAGGGCGACGCCTTAGGGGTGGGCGTGGGAGATTGCGCCCATATTGAAGGTGCGATAAAGGCGACAAGGGCAAGTAAAATGGGCAACCACAAGATTGACCTTAGGAATCTGCGCATTCTGAAAAACCCCCCGGAAATCAACTCTTATCCCTGAACCCCAGGTTCGGTAGCTCCCCACTTAATCGTGGTCATATACGAAAAACGCTTCCTTTCCCCTTTCACTCATATTGAGAAACCCAACGGGACGGACAGCCTGGGCCAGGGCTAAAAGCCCCGGCCTGAGCAGTGAAAGCCCGCCAAAGGCGGGCTTGCCAGGGCGCTTCCAGCGCCCTTTCTCTGCTCAGCCG
>DRAO01000148.1 GCA_011041825.1 Chloroflexota bacterium | reverse complement strand
TATCCAAGCTCCTGTTCTCAACCTCGACCACGAACATCACAAAGGGTTCGGTGTTGCCGCGATGGGGCTTCGTCAAGGGCAACGAAATAGCGGCCCCGCTCCTCCCAGCGGATGACGGCGGGAAGGTATCCATCCCGCATCAGCAGCAGATTCATAAGCAGGCGGGCAGTGCGCCCGTTGCCGTCCACGAAAGGGTGTATGTGGACCAAGCGGAAATGCGCCAGCGCTGCCCGCTCCACCGGGTGCAGCCGGGTGGCTTCCTCGGAGTTCAACCACGCCACGAGTTCCTCCATCAACATCGGTACGAAAGGGGCCTTGGGCGGCACGTATTCCGAGCCGGCGATGTAAACCTGGCCCTGGCGGTAGCGCCCGGCGTTTTCGTCGTCTATGGTACGGAGGATGAGGGCGTGTATCTGGCGGATGTCCCGCTCGGTGATGGGCTCCGCTTTGCGGGCCAGGGCTTCCACGAAGTCTATGGCGTGCTTGTGGTTGATGGCCTCTAGGTGCTCCCGCAGGGTTTTGCCCCCCACCGTGAGCCCGTCCAGCAGGATGAGCCTGGTTTCGGCCAGCGTTAAGGTGCTGCCTTCGATGGCATTGGAGTGGTACGTCCATTCCACGTCCAGATGCTCCTTCAACCGCTCCAGCGCCGCTTTTGGGAACGGCCTGAGGGCATCGAGTTGCCGCTTTTTGCGGGTGAGTTCTTGTAAAAGCTGGCTCTTAAGCCCCTTTTCGCTTTCCGCATTCTTGGGCATTATGACGTTACCTCCCACCGCTGGGGCTTTGTGTGCTGTGGAGCCTTAATAACACGGGGCATTGTGGCCTCTTCAAAATGACACCGCACGGCGTCACGCACCATCTCCTTCAATTCCTCCAAGGTTTCGGCTTGGGTGTAGATGGAATAACCGAGAGCCCTGGCCTCATAACCCCCTTTAGGGGATTCCTCCACAAGGAAGATCATCTCGTTCATCGTCTTCTCCCAGCAGTGATGATTCAGCCTGCGGCCAGCAGCCAAAAGCCTCAGCCCCTCGGCACCTCGGTCCCTCGGTCCCTCAGCCCCTCAGCACCCTCTCTCAGTGCCCCAGCTCTGCCTTCACTTCCTCCCTCGGCACCTTCAGCACCCGGTGGGCCTTGAAGCGGCTGAGCAGGCGACGGGCTTCGTCCCGCAGGGCTTTGAGGCGGGGCTCCTTGGCCTTCCACCTGCCCAGCACCTGGTTCACCACCAGGGCGCTATCGCCCCGGACCTCGACGGTGAACTCGGCTGGGGATTTGCCCGCTCGCTCGATTTCCTCCACCAGCTCCGTGAGGGCGGCGAGCAAGGTTTTATATTCAGCCTCGTTAGAAGTAGCTTCGCCGAATTCGAGGCGAGTTATTCGCTTGCGTCCGCTTCTGGTTTTCAAAAGATAGCTTCCATAACCCGGT
Source organism: Chloroflexota bacterium (assembly GCA_011041825.1). GTDB lineage: Bacteria > Chloroflexota > Anaerolineae > SpSt-600 > SpSt-600 > HyVt-206. The sequence continues at coordinate 1,113 of DRAO01000148.1, read as the reverse complement.
CCCGGGTTTCCCTCGCTACCTCCATCAAATAGGATGACATAATCGGCTTCGTCTTCCCAAGCCGCATCCGATACGGTGAAGCTTTGCTTCAAAAAGGACGGAGTTTTAGCCTGCTCACCGGCTTCTTCACCAATTTCGGCTTTCAGCCTTTCAAAGAGTTCCTGTTTCTCACCTGGGTCTAACGCCTGGATGGCCTGCCAGAGTTCATCAAACTCCATCCTCCTACTCCATTGAAACCGCTTTCTTGGCGGATTCTTTTAAACGGCCCCAAAGGGTAAAAACCTCATCCCCTAAAGCCAGGGCTTCTTGATTCACATATTCTTCGTCAAAAGATGCGGTGAGTTCTGTATCCATCCCTGCGTATATGAAAAGTAGTATCGCAGTGATGTCCTCTTTATGTCGTGAAGAGGGATACTCTTTCCAAGCCATCAATTTACCCACGATTATGTCTTCAGGACGGGCAAACCAGGCTTCCATTTCTCTACCGCTGGGGTCCTCTATAAGCCGTTTTATCCTGCGGGTAAAAGCCCGCTTGTAAAAGGGCTCCATCGTAATGGGGATTAAATCCACCTTTTCTCCCCGCTCGGTGTCTATCAGGTTAAAGAGGATTCCCATCCGGATGGAATCACGCATTTGCACAGGGTCTGCGTAATATCGAGGCGGTTTGTATTTCTCTGCCAAAGCCAAGATGTGCTCCTCACGTAGGTCAACCACTATATCCACATCGTAAGTTACCCTAGTGCTCCCATACGCTACCGCTCCGAATCCACCGATAATCATATATGGAGCACCGATTTCCTCTAGAGTACGCAACACATCAAAGTAAAAACCGGCTATGGTTCCTTTATCGCTCACGGCGGCTTATCTCCTCCAGCACCAGCATGTTGATCTCCCGCTGCGACAGTTCAGGGTGTTGACGCCTTAGCCGTCCCCGGATGATGCCCATTGCCAAGGCACGGGCTTCCAGCATTGCCCGCAAGCGTTTAGCCGTTGAAAGTCTAAACCACCGTTGGAGTTGCTCCAACTCTGCCTTGCTTAGAGGTCGCATCTCTCACCCCCTTGCCTCTTGCCACTTGCCCCTTGCCACTTGCCCCTTGCCACTTGCAACTTGCC
>DRAO01000413.1 GCA_011041825.1 Chloroflexota bacterium | reverse complement strand
TATGGCCTTTCAGTATCCTCTCTTCGGATCGTGGCGATGCATCCCACCAACACTATGCACCTTCTTAATATGCGTCCACCCATACTTTCAGTATCCTCTCTTCGGATCGTGGCGATGCATCCCCCCGCCTCAAATTTTCCCTTGTTAAGGTGCTGGAAGCCTTAGTCGGGATTTGGAGGGTTTCTACGGGCTTCTGGGACAGCTTCATTATACTCTTTAACCCAGGGGATGTCAACTTTAAAGGCGAGTATGTCGAAAATCTCTTTTTGCATCAGAACCCCGCTGATTTTCGACAGAAAAAGGGGGCAAATGCTATCTCCAAATCCCCCTTCCAGCACTTGCCCCCTTAGTTGAATTCAAGACAGCCTTGATTTTCGACCCCTTATGTCCCCTCTTCCCACGAGCTTAAATACTTCTCCTGCTCTGGCGTGAGGGTGTCTATCTCAATCCCCAAAGCCCTCAGCTTTAATCTGGCTACTTCCCTATCAATTTCCTTGGGGACAGGGTACACTTTTTTCTCTAACTTCTCCCCATTTTTAACCAAATACGCTATGCACAAAGCCTGATTGGCGAAGCTCATATCCATCACAGCGCTGGGATGACCTTCAGCAGCGGCTAAGTTCACCAAGCGCCCTTCAGCTAAAAGGTTTATCCTCCGGCCATCGGGAAGAACGTATTGGTCAACGCTGGGGCGGATTCGCCTCTTCTCCACCGCCATTCCCTCTAAAGCAGGGATGTTTATCTCCACGTTGAAGTGACCAGAATTCGCTAAAATAGCCCCATCCTTCATCACCTCGAAATGCTGCCGGTCAATTACATTGATGTCACCTGTGGAGGTGACAAAGATGTCGCCTATCTTGGCCGCTTCCCGCATCGGCATTACCCGATACCCATCCATTACCGCTTCCAAAGCCCGCAATGGGTTTACTTCGGTGATAATCACATTAGCCCCCATCCCCCTGGCTCGCATCGCTATGCCCCGGCTGCACCAACCATATCCGGCCACCACAAAGTTCTTCCCAGCTAAGAGCACATTGGTGGCCCGGAGGATTCCATCAATGGTGGATTGGCCTGTGCCATACCGGTTATCAAAGAAATGCTTGGTGAGGGCATCATTGACAGCAATGATGGGGTAACGCAGGGCTCCATCCTTGGCCATTGCCCGTAAGCGTATAACCCCTGTGGTGGTCTCCTCAGTGCCGCCAATGACGTTGCCCAGAAGTTCAGTGCGCTCCTTATGAAGCGTGGAGACCAAATCGGCTCCGTCATCTATGGTTATCTGAGGCTGATGGGCTAAGGCTGAGTAAATGTGACGGTAATACGTCTCCCTATCCTCGCCCCGGATGGCAAAGACAGGGATGCCTTCCTCCACCAAAAAAGCAGCTACTTCATCCTGGGTGGAGAGGGGATTAGAGGCGCATAACACCAAATCCGCCCCACCAGCCTTGAGGGTGAGAGCTAGGTTGGCTGTCTCACTGGTGATATGGAGGCATCCAGAGACCCGGATTCCCTTAAGGGGCTTTTCCTCCTTAAACCGCTCCCGGATAAGCCTCAACACCGGCATCTCCTGGGCTGCCCATTCGGTCTTTTTACGACCTTCAGGGGCCAGAGAGGGGTCCTTGATATCGTAGTTCTTAGCGGTCATCTTTGCTCTCCTCCAGCGGAAGATGTTTTCTGGGCAGCGGCAAGTGCCGCTGCCCAGAAAATGCTTTTACCAAACGGTGAATTCACCTTTGGATAGGCGGGCAGTGAAGTCATAAATGTCAGCCAACTCTTCCTCAATGACCGCCTCCACATCGCCCTTAATCTCTTTCAACTCCACCCCAGGTTTGAGGATAAGTTGAGCTGAGGCAATGAGAGGCTGGTCAATGGGATGCCCTATCTGGGAACAGAGCCAGATGTAAACCTCCCTTATGCCGTTAACCTTCCGGTAAACTTGCTCAGCAATGCGATGGCTCAAGAGGTTGTAGATTTTGCCTACGTGGCTTACCGGGTTCTTGCCAGCGGCGGCTTCGGTGCTCATCGGGCGGTTGAGGGCGATGACGCCGTTCACCTTGTTGCCACGTCCCACCTGGCCACAATCCCCTCCTTCGGCGCTGGTGCCCAGCACAGTGAGGTACATCCCCCCTTCGCCACGGCCAGGAGCATCCAAGGTGTTGAGGTCTATGATTATCTTGTCAAAATGGAAATCCTTACCCTCTATGAAGGACTGGATGTCGGCCACCATCTCCTCTTTGCGGGCAAAGTAGCTGGACTCGCTCTCCACGAAGCGGTCCACAAAGGCCATAGCAATGGTGAGGGTGAGGTTTCTGTTAGACCGATATCCCATCACTTTTATGTCTTCGCCTGACTCAGGGAAGCGCTCCTTGAATTCCTTGGAGTTTAGGTAGCGCTCTACTTCGTACACGATGTGTTCGGTTTCGGTCAAAGGGGCGTATCCCACTGCCGCTGAGGTATCGTTGGCTCCGACAACCTCTCGCTCAAAGATGTCCACCAGCTCCGGGGAGCCAGGTTTGATTTCGTTCTGATAGAGCACGTGC
>DRAO01000406.1 GCA_011041825.1 Chloroflexota bacterium | reverse complement strand
GATGTGGAGCACATCCTCATAAAGCCTTACGTTAAGGATCTATTCGTAACGCCGGCAGGCACTTATTACCTTAACAAGGCCTACATTCTACCCCATTAAGTGGTTCCGCCCCTGAAGAGAAGTCGTTTCTGACGAGGGCTTTGCCGTCGTTACCTTCTTACGTGACCACGATTAAGGGGGGCTGCCATCCTGGAGATAGATTGCGCAAGATAGGGAAATTTCTCCTCCAACGGTGGCCTTGCTGCCTTCGAAAAATTAAGGGTGAAGTTCTCATATACTTAATTGAAGGAGGGGATATGGGAGCGCTCCTTGAAGTGAAAAACCTCAAAACCCGATTTTACACCCAAGATGGAGTGGTCCACGCAGTTAATGGCATCTCCTTTTACCTCAATGAAGGGGAGACATTGGGGGTTGTGGGAGAATCAGGGTGTGGCAAAAGCGTAAGCATGCTTTCGGTATTGCGGCTTATACCCCAACCTCCTGGCAAAATCGTGGGGGGCGAGGTTTGGTTTGAAGGCAAGAACCTGTTAGAAGTGAGCGAGGAAGAAGTCCGCCAGGTGCGGGGCAATAAGATAGCGATGATCTTCCAGGACCCGATGACCTCCCTCAACCCTGTCCTGACCATTGGCCAACAACTGGGGGAGCCTCTTATGCTCCACTTGGGGATGAGCAAGAAGCAAGCCCGGGAGGAAGCCGTCCGCCTCCTTGAGATGGTGGGAATCCCGGAGGCCGAAGAACGCTTGGATGACTACCCTCATCAGTTCTCAGGAGGGATGCGCCAGCGTGTTATGATTGCTATGGCCCTGGCCTGCAACCCCAAAATCCTCATCGCCGATGAGCCCACTACTGCTCTGGATGTTACCATCCAGGCCCAGATTATAGACTTGGTGAAGAAGCTTCGGGACGAGATAGGGATGGCCGTCATCTGGATTACCCACGACCTGGGCATAATAGCGGGGTTAGCCGACCGGGTGAACGTGATGTATGCGGGATTTATCATCGAAACCGCACCCGTAAAGAAGCTCTACGGGGACCCCAGGCATCCCTACACAATGGGGCTCTTACGTTCGGTGCCCCGCCTGGATGCTCCGGTAAAGGAGAAGTTAACCCCCATTGAAGGCTTGCCGCCAGACTTGATAGGGCTCCCCCCGGGGTGTCCATTTGCTTCTCGATGTAAATACGCCATAGATAGGTGCTTGGAGGAGAACCCTCCCCTTGAGCCTATTGATACAGACCGTGCCCTAGCCTGCTGGATTGATGTGAAGACCGGCAAGCCGAGGTATTAAAGGCCTTGGGAGCTCTTTGAGTTGATCAGAACGCAGGGGCTTTATGCCCTGGGGAAAAGGAGAGGGAGATGGCTGAGAGAGACAAAATCCTTGTCCGGGTTGAGCATCTTAAGAAATACTTCCCCATCACCCGGGGAATCCTGTTTCAGAAGACCATTGGCTATGTTCGGGCGGTGGACGATATCAGCTTCTTCATCCACAGGGGTGAGACTCTCGGCCTGGTAGGGGAATCCGGATGTGGCAAAACCACCACGGGCCGCACTATCTTGCAACTATATCGTCCTACCGCAGGTAAGGTGTATTTCGATGGGGTGGACCTCACTCAGCTTAAGGGTGAAGAACTACGCCGTATGCGCCGCCGGATGCAGATTATCTTCCAAGACCCCTACGCTTCCCTCAACCCCCGGATGACCGTGGGCGACATCATCGGTGAGCCCCTGGAGGTCCACGGCCTTGCAAAGGGCAAGGCCAAGAGGGAAAGGGTGATGGAATTGCTCAAGACGGTGGGACTTAATCCTTATTTCATCAACCGTTATCCCCATGAATTCTCCGGCGGCCAGCGGCAGCGCATAGGCGTTGCCCGTGCCCTGGCGATGAACCCTGATTTCATCGTTTGCGATGAACCTATTTCGGCCCTCGATGTCTCCATCCAAGCTCAGATTATCAACCTTCTGGAGGAACTCCAGGAGAAGTTTGGCCTTACTTACCTCTTCATCGCCCACGACCTGGCTGTGGTGCGGCATATATCGGACCGGGTTGCGGTAATGTACCTGGGCAAGATAGTGGAGCTTACTGACCGGGATTCCCTTTACAATAATCCCCTTCACCCTTACACCCAGGCCCTCCTATCCGCTGTGCCCATCCCTGACCCGGTGGTGGAGGAGCGCCGTAAGCGCATCATCCTTACGGGGGATGTGCCCAGCCCAGCCAATCCTCCTCCGGGATGCCGTTTCCACACCCGTTGCCCCGTGGTGATGGATATATGCAAGGAGGTGGAGCCCGAATTCATAGATGTAGGCGGTGGGCACTGGGTAGCTTGTCATAGGGTTAAGTAAATGGGGAAGAAGGACCGAGGCCTTTAGCCCTGGCCCAGGCTTAACCCCAGCCCTGTTGGGTTCTCCAATATGAGCAAAATTAATATCTTCTGACCACCGCCCGGTAAGTTTCCGGCTGACGCCATTGGAGCAGTTGGGTTTCCTCACGGCGCTGGCGGACTTCATCTAATTCCAGGGTTACCACGGCGTATCCTTCAAT
>DRAO01000041.1 GCA_011041825.1 Chloroflexota bacterium | reverse complement strand
CATGATTGTTCTCGTCATAGTCCAACACAATCCCCGGCGCAACTTCTTCAGACTCAACGCTTACTCCCTCAACCAGTTTGATATATAGCATATCAGTCTCAGGATAATATTCAAAAATCATTTCTCCATCCCCTCTTCAAGGCTTAAAGCGACGGTCAAAAAAGGCATTATGGACCGTCTCCCCATCCGGCTCGGTAACCACCCGCAGGTATTTGCCGACCTCTGAAATGAATCCCCAATAACGGATGCGTCCATTTGGCTGTACTTCGGTACGGATGGGATTGCTAAGGACGTACTCAATCCACTCCATCTTCAGATAAGGGCGACGAGCCATAACGCTTGTTTCGAAGTAAGTCGTTGTTTTCATTGGTAAGTCAACGTCCGTTTCCCTAAATTCCGGGGTTGCTCAACGCCATCGAGTTCAGCCGCTGCAACCGGAGGCAAGTCTCCCGCAGGTTTGGAACCTGCGGGAGGGTCAAAGCCTGCCGTTGGGAGCAATCGGCTGGAGCGAGAGGTTAGGTGCCCCTTTGGTCTAGACAGAGGCCACAACGGTCATAATGAGTACACGGGCACAAGAACCTCTCTCTCTGCTTTCCGGCGTCCCCGTATACTCTCTTCAATTGTCTTGAGCACGTTCGCCGCATAATAGCGTGTGCCGCACTGTGTGCACACACCCGCAGGCACATTCTCAATCAGCACATATCTCCCATTCACCCGCCGATGCAGCGTAACGCGCTTCTCTACAATAGGCCCACCACAGTATTCACAGGTTTCGCCTTCCCAAAAACCCATATTTCCTTCTCCTTATTTCTTGGGTTTATCTTCGTATACCGTTATCACACGAACTTTCCCTGACTTGGTTATACGGCATACAATGCCAATAGGTCGCCCATCGAGCGCTGAACCAACCACCTCGTACTTGCCTTCTTTGGGCCAAGTTCTCCTGATCTTACCCGTGAGAATCCCATACTCTACATCGTAGATATCAAAGCCATCCGCGATGGCCTCATTGTCCGCATGCTCGGTCAAGTAGTAGAGCCCGTTACGAACAAGGGCCTGAATTTGCCTAATTCTGCTCAAGGATGTTCTCCCTCAAGGTTACAAGTTAAAATCTCGACCACAGGCCTTTCCCGGTTATCCGAAGGTAAAGCGCATCGGGACAGAGGTCTATCTCACCTCCCCAGGCAATTGCCCCTCCGGGACCGATATAAACCTTCTGAAACTCCCGATAATCTTTCCACAGGGCGAAAACCCCTTTGCCGACTAAATCGCTCAAGTCCACTACTCCTTCCACCCCATCGGAGTATTTAATCCAGAGACGATACCCTTCAAGGGCTTTTACTTCTACCGGCTTTGGAGGTAATTCATTCCTCTTCATTCCCACCCCACTCCTTCTCACGAAGATGTTTCCTCTACTCAGCAGCCTTCAACACAGCATCTTGCTCAGCATCCCGCTTCTTAGCACGGGTGCTCTTCCTGCGCCGCGTTTTCTTCTTGCCTTGAGCGCTATCATCAGGGACGCTGCCGTCCAAGTAAGCTTTCAGTTCATCCCCTTCCAGGGTCTCTTTGGCGATCAGGGCCTCCGCCAGGCGGTCGAGCTTGTCCCGGTGGGTCTTGAGGATTTCCTTGGCCTTTGTATAAGCCTCGTGGATGATCCTGCGGACTTCGGCGTCAATCTCCTGGGCGATTTTCTCGCTGTACTCCCGCTGCTCGCCTATCTCTTTGCCCAGGAAGACCAGCTCCTGCTTCTCGCCGAAGGTCATCGGCCCGAGCTTTTCGCTCATCCCGTAGCGGGTGACCATCGCACGGGCAAGCTTGGTGGCCTGCTCCAAGTCGTTGGCCGCACCAGTGGTGACGTCGTTGAACACGATTTCCTCCGCCGCCCGGCCTCCCAGGAGCCCGGCCAGTTCATCCAGGAACTTGGACCTGCTGTGGAGGTAGCGGTCTTCCTCCGGCAGGGGCATCGTGTAGCCCAGAGCCATCCCCCTGGCGATGATGGAGACCTTGTGGACGGGGTCGCAATGGGGAAGGTGATGCATCACCAGGGCGTGTCCGGCCTCGTGGTAGGCGATGATGCGCTTCTCCTCGTCGCTGATGATGCGGCTGCGCCGCTCCGGCCCGGCAATCACCCGTTCGATGGCCTCCTGCAACTCGGCCATACCGATGACTTTCTTGTTGCGGCGGGCGGCGAGGATGGCCGCCTCGTTCACCAGGTTCTCGATGTCGGCTCCCACGAAGCCAGGAGTCTCACGGGCGATAACGTCCAGGTCCACGTCGTCAGCCAGGGGCTTGCCCCGGACGTGCACATCCAAGATTGCCCGGCGGCCTTTGACATCGGGCCTATCGAGCACGATACGGCGGTCGAACCGCCCTGGCCGCAGGAGGGCGGGGTCCAAAATATCAGGGCGGTTGGTAGCCGCCATTACGATCACGTTAGTATCAGTATCGAACCCGTCCATCTCCACCAAAATCTGGTTGAGGGTCTGCTCCCGCTCATCGTGGGAGCCGCCCAGCCCGGCGCCACGATAACGGCCCACAGCAT
>DRAO01000400.1 GCA_011041825.1 Chloroflexota bacterium | reverse complement strand
CTCAGGTCCACCCGGCCCAGGCGGTAACCGCCGGTCCCTATATGCACCGGATCCACAGTCATCAGCAGGTAGCGGTAAACACCGAAACTCATCTCACACCTCCTCCTTCATAATCTGCAAGTGAAGCTCTACTGTGTCGGCCAGCCAGCCGCAGGCTGCATAATTCGCCCAGCAGGCAAGCCACTTATGACGTGTTTTATCATCACCCCAAGGGAATTTACCCTTGTCCTTACGCCATTCGGCGTTGGCGAGGGCCTCATAGCAGAATTGCCAGAAAACATCGTCAGGCGGTATGGGATTGCCTTGGTCATCGAATTCCGCTAAGGATACTTCTTTCACGTTCCACTCCTCCCGTTTCGTCTCTATGAGCTCGCACAAAGCGTGGATCTGGGTGCGGGTCAGGTGATTGCGGAGGGTATCCCATATGCGCTCCAGGAAATCCAGTTCATCCACGAGGTAAGGCCGCCGCTTGAAGGCGGGGTTGAGCCTTTGGCCATCGTCGCCGTAGGCGATTTCAAAGCGCCGAGAGGCCGAATCCAGCCATACCCAGTCGAAAGTGGCGGGGGTGAAGTAAATGGTGTCACCTTCCTTAAGTTCAGCGGCGTGTACGACCCAGCCAAGTTGAAGGTTGCCATTTACCTTAAAGTATCGGGAGCGATGTGTAGAAGCTGTTGAAGGGTCGGCGTTGCTGGCTTTATCTTTCTGCCAAAACACATAGGGATACCACCAATCCTCTGTCTTGCCGTCGCCCATCAGTGCGGGAACATACCAAGTGAGAGACCGCTTCTGTCCGGCAATTTCCCGCTCGATGACGACTTTGTGCCATTGGTCAAATTGATCGGTGATTTTGCCTTTTTTCTCCTTGGGCTTCCTATACACCAGCTCGCCTTTCCCTTCCTGTTCCAACTCTGGTAAAGGCCGGTTGGGTGAGAATTCAACAACCTGCCAGGTTAAACCTTTGCCCTTCGCCCCTCGCCCCTCGCCCCGCTTCAACATCCGCCGTCCGGCATCGAGTATCGCCCGCAGGGGCATCCGCCGGTGGGCATAGACGATGCCGATATGCAAGGGAAGCCTATTACGCACTTTGCCCATCTCACGCTCGTATTTGGTCTTGATGGCTTTGACCACATCCAGCGCTTTATCCGCCGGCACCAGGACCATAAAGGTGCGGGGTTCGGCAAGGATGGGGATGGTGGGGGTGTATTTGCTGTTGGGTACCTCGATGGGGTCTTGGGTGAGAGTAAACGTGTCTAACACTTTGTTAGGAGCGCCATAGCCAATAGGTTCTTCTAAAGTCACCGTTTTCCCTTCCTTTCTTATCTTCTTAAGAATCCCACACACCTTATCTGCTGCCCACCGGTGCAATGCTTCACCCTCTCTGTCTTTAGGCAAGTTATAGCCTAGCAAGCGGGCTATATACACCAAGTTATCGGCAGTGATGAAGCGTTTTTGGTTTGGATCCCAGACCACCGAAATACTTACCCTTTGTGGCAGAACTAACTCATAGGTATGGTAATCACCCAAGTCCAGACTATCTTGGTCACAGAGAACTATGTATAGACGAGGGCCAGCTTTGCCCGTTATCTGACCGGCTGAGGAGGAGGCGATGTCCTCTCCTTCGTCTGTAGGGCACACATCCTGCCAGAAGCGGCGGGTGGTCTCCCAGATGCGGCGCAGACGGGCGAAGGAGGGATTTTTGGCAATGTCCTCGGTTTTCGTCTTATCAGAAATCTTGTCCGGATCCCGCACGGCCAGGGTTTGCACCAAGGTGCCGGAAAGCCACTGTTCCAGGTTGAAAGAGCCCACTACTAAAGCCACACGTCCGTTTACATCAGCTACTTCATCGAGCCAGATGGTCGTGTTGAGTTTTTCCAAAGCCCACTCTTCAGCACGGTCTGCCCGACGTTGTTCACATATATCGCAAACCTTCCGAGTTATGGCTTTGGGGGAAGGGCCTTGTGGGCGAAGGCCGCAAACGGTGCAAATTTCCTCACAGCGGTGGCACCAGACATTAGCTACATATCTAGAATCGGCAATAACGGTTACATCCCGTTCCAAATGTCCCTTTTCTTTAGGATTTCTCCAGTTCTTAGCTATTGGAGGTAACTCCTGAGGTAGTCCTTTCCATGGTTCAGGATCAACATAGATTTCCGGCACAATTTCGCCTTGGATCGCTAAGCATGGGTCGTTTTCCACAGTGCCGTGAGAAAATTCCTCAAGGATATACTGGCGTAAAGTCTTTCGTGTTGTCAAATTGCTTAAAGATATGTCAAGCTTTTCAATGTCTGGCACCACAAACACCGAGCCATTTTCGTCCCGATAGACCTCCAATCCCAAGGGGTATTCTTCCTCCAGAAGGCACTGTACTCGGTTCCAGGCGTCAGTGAGCAGGCCTTTACGGGCGAGCAAGTCAGGAATAGAGGGAGCGGATAGAAGGAAGTCGAGCCCATCTATGCGGATGGAAAGGAGGCGGAAATTTAGAAGGCGTTGAGCTTTCTCTAAAGATTTTGCTACTTCCTCCAGTGCTTCTCTTAATCGCCGCCAGTG
>DRAO01000251.1 GCA_011041825.1 Chloroflexota bacterium | reverse complement strand
CTTCTAAGTTCCATTTCCTGAACCATCCTTGCAAGCCAAGCCCGGGCCTCGGAGTTGACCAGGAAAATCACCCTCTCCGCCACGACCATTCCACCTGCAAGGTAACCCTGCACTGCCACCTCCGGTGGCTCTCCTCCGTTTACCTGCACGGCAGCCTTGACCTCGGCCACCTTTCTTCTCCCTATCACCATCACCCGGTGATGTCCGCCGAAGGCTTTCAGGTCGGTGGCCACCGTGAGGTATGCTACTAGCTCTTTCAAGTCTTTGATCTCCATTTCTTCAAATCTGTGTTCCACTACCTTGCCTATGAGAAACACAATCTTGTTGCGCCTCACAGCACACCTCCTATGAAGCCCAGAAGAAGGAATGGGCCGAAGGGTATGCGGTCCTCCGGCTTTCTTTTTCCCAGAACTCTCATTATCAGGGCAAAAACCCCGATAGCTGCAAGGCTCAAAAACAGCGCTTGAAAAGCTCCGAGCCAGCCCATCACCGCTCCCAGCAGAGCAGAGGCTTTCAAATCCCCTCCACCTTGGAGGTTCAATAAAACTCCAGGAAGCATAATCACGAAACCAAAGGCTGCACCCAAGGCTGCGGGAACGAAACACCCCCGCACAAGAGCAATGAGTAGGGCCAGCCCCAGGGAAGGGAGCACGATGAAGTCAGGAAGGCGTCGGTACTTCACGTCGAAGTATGCCAGGGCCAGGAAAATGGGAAAGAAAAGCATTTCACTCGCTTGCACTGTTGCCTCCTGCTGACACTATCTCCAAGAAAGGATCATCCCAACGCCACTGGTCGGGTATCTCAGGGTCTCGATGGGGATTCCCCAGGTGCTTGAAAATGGGATACAAGGTGAAGTCAGGAGTGCGCCCAAAATAAGTGTCAGAGCAGCAGAACCCGTTATACTCCACAATCATCGCCGTTATCACTATGTCCGTCAAATGCGGGCCGCCCGATTCAATGGCTATGAAGCATTCTTCAGGATCGTAACACACTTCACCCCAGGCGCAGCTTACGTGTATCATAGCGCCTTCCCCATCGCCAAATCCATTAGATAGCATAAAGTGGTAGCAATCGTACCATCCCCCTGACTTCCATTGGTTCAGGAGGATAGGCGCTTGCGGGAGGCCAGGCTTTCTGGTATAATTCCCCTTGCCTGGGGAGCCCTAGCCTCCCTGGGCCACGCCCCTGGCCTGTCACGGCAGGCGCAGGGGCATTTTCTGTTATTAAGTGCGCTTCTGCTTCTCCTCAATCCGCCTGGCCTCGGCCTCTGCCTTTGGGTCGCCCAGTGGGCCGAGGTAGCGGAACCATACCCTGGCAAGTGGATTGTACTCGAAGGCCGGTTCTCCCGGCTCGAACTTGCGGCAGCCACCTTTACCTGGCGGGACGTGGCACTGAGGGATGCTTTTCACATTTCTCAGGTTGCGGGCCAGACACTTGCCGACGGGGATGATCTCGTAGATGCCAGGCTCATCGTAGCCGATTTCAGGCCAAAGTTCTTCGACACGGATAATTCTTGAATTGCGGGCAAAATGACGACACCAAGTGGTCATTTCTGCCTTATGTTCACGGTTTTGGACTGTAGATAATATAACACAGTTATTCAGAGTTGTCAAGTGTGAACATTAAGCCCAAACAAAAAAGCCGTGGTTAATTCAACCACGGCTTTTTAGCAAAACAATCGTTCTTCAGCTAAAGTCAAAGCTATTAGCTAGAGGGTAAAAGGATAGCTCGTCCTTGTTGCACAGCTCCCATCTTTTTCAAGAGAGCAATATAGGCTACATCAGCCTCATCAAGTTCCAAAACCCCTTCCTCGTCTCTAAGCACATTTATGCGACCTTGCCTAGCCCATTTCCACAAGCTTGATCTGTTTAGACCATATTTTTTAACAGCCTGGTTCAGGCGAATGGGCTTGCCACGCAGGTGGGCCACCTGGTCTCTGCTGATGCGCTGTCCTGCTACCCGGATTACATCTCTTTCCGCCACGCCCGTCATTTCCTCCCCGTCCACGCCGAATTTTACTGCTTTTATCTTACCAGCTTCCACCAGCTTAGTCAAGAGTCCGACGGGGAGGTTGTATTTGCGGGCAGCTTCTTCGATTGGGATATAGCGCTCCAGTTTCCTCTCCATTTTACCCTTCTGTCCTTTCAATAATTCTCAGTAGCAAGTCTGCCAAGTAAATGCCGACAATGGCTTCTTCCCCAGTACGTCCTGGCCTGCTATGAGCTATTGGATTACGGAAGAAATTTGCAGCCCCAAGGCCCAGGTTTTTAATGCCCTGTTTCTCATCTTCTGAAAGGTCTAAAGCAAGTGCACCACCTTTATCCTTCTTAGGATCTGGATGTCCAAAAGCCTGTATCCACATCTTTCCCAGACCTGGAGCAGGGTTTCGCACCCCGCTTCTCCATAGTTTCTTCCTCAAAGCCTCCTCAACAGTGAGATATGCCTGCCTGACGCTCTCGTCATAATCTCCTGCCAAAAGGTGATAGAGGCAGGCCTGGCGAAGCTCCTGGGCCACACCGGGTATGAACTCCGGGTAACGCCGGGTACCTTGG
>DRAO01000427.1 GCA_011041825.1 Chloroflexota bacterium | reverse complement strand
GTGCCCATTCACACATCTGCACCCGAAACACCTTTACCTATAGCTTCCCCAACACCCACCCCTACTTTGAAGCCGGAAGCTTCGTTTATCCTTAAAATGCGGGAGATGAGGTGCCATACCGAGGAAGAAGCCCCTATGCTGGAGGTGGAGGTCCTCGATAAGGGTGGGGAACCTCTCCCCGGGGTGGAAGTAGTGGTCTCCTGGGAGGGGGGAGAGGACAGACTCTTCACCGGCCTGAAGCCTGACAAAAGCCCTGGCTACACGGATTTTGAGATGTCGAGGGAGTTCACGTATCAAGTAAAAGTGAATGTACCCGGCAGTGAGGAAGCTGGAGGGCTCGTGGCCCTTTCGGGAGAATGCCCTCCAGAACGTCCGCTTTCTTCCTGGCACATCGTGTTTCAGGAAAAATAGCCCTGGATTCCCAACACATCAGGCACGTGTAGCAGACTTTACAGGATTGCCATTCAATGATATAATGGCGGACGTGCCTTAACCCCAAAGGCTTAAGGAGGGGAGAAAAGTGAAACAAAGGCTCCTGAAAAAGACTCCGCTTTTTGGCAACTTGCCGATAGATGACATCAAGGCGGTAGCCAAGCGTATGCGCTTGGAGCGCCGTCAAAGGGGAGAAACCATCTTTGCTGTCGGAGAAGAGAGCAAGCGCCTTTACCTTATCAAATCAGGATGGGTGAGAATAATCGGGCCTCAGGGGAATTTGATAGCAACCCTGGGCACCGGTAGCATCTTTGGGGAGGCCGATTTCTTCCTGGGCAACCCCTATTCCATAAAAGCCGAAGCCCTATCAGACGTGGAACTATGGGGATTGCAACGGGAAGAATTGGAGAAATTGGTGGCCTCCAATCCCTCCCTGGGGCTTGAACTCAGCAAAACAGCGGGAGTATGCATTGCCCCACTTAAGAAATACCTCCTTCAGAAGCTCCGTGAGGCTCCCGGCTTCTCCAAATTGCCTGAGGAAGCGCTGGAAGCCATCGCCTCCAACCTCTCCATCTCCCGCTACCAGGCTGGAGATTTCATCTTCAAGGAGGGCGAGCCTCCGAAGGGCTTATTCCTCATTGAGAGCGGAACCGTAAACCTCTTCACCCCTGAGGGGGAGGAATTCATCGCTCTTGAGGAAGGCCAGGCCTTTGGTGAGATGAACCTGCTTACCGGGAGGCCCTATTCCTCAATGGCTCAAGCTGCCACAGAAGCCTTCATCTGGTGCCTCCCGGCAGAAAGATACCAGGAACTCGTATCCGCTCATCCCACCATCAAGAAGACCCTTGGCCAGGAACTCAGGGCTCCCCTTGGCCCAGGCGATAAGGTGAGGGCTAAGGAGCGCCTGAGCAAGATGCCCCTGTTTAAGGACCTGGCCGAAGATGCCCTCGAAGGGGTTATCGGGCGGCTGATGGTCAGATTTGTGCCCGGTGGGGAGCTTGTCTTCACGGAAGGTTCACCGGGAGATGCGATGTACGTCATCGAAACGGGGGAAGTCCGGCTTACCAAGAGCATCAGCCCCGAACCGGTGGCAATATTGAGAGAGGGGGATTTCTTCGGGGAGATGGCCATCCTTACCGGGCGCACCCGGGCCCTCACGGCCAAGGCCACCCGGGATACCATCCTCTGGGTGCTTTACCGCTCTGATTTTGAAGACCTCTTGGTGCGCTATCCCTCCATAAGTCTGGCACTAAACCGCATCCTGAGCGAGAGGCTTTCGGATTTCGAACAGCGCTTCTTGGAGAAGCACTTCCGCAAGCTGGCTTGGCTTTCGGGCCTGACCCGGGAACAGGTTGAGGAAGTCTCCTCTCGCCTTAAACCTATGAGGTTTAGGGCCGGGGAAATCATCTTTGAGGAAGGTGCCCCCGGCGATTATATGTACCTCATTGAGGATGGCCGGGTGGAGATTTCCATTAAGATAGATGGCGAAGATTATCCCCTCACCATCCTGGGAGATGGGGATTTCTTCGGGGAGATGGCCCTCCTCAGCGGGGAACCTCGCTCGGCTACGGCTAAGGCCCGCACCGATGTGGAGCTATGGGGGCTGGAGAAGAAGGATTTCGACGAACTTCTCCTCAAGTACCCCGTCCTAAGCCTTACGTTGAGCAAAGTTCTGAGCAAACGCCTCCATGAGACCAACCTCTTGCTGGAGCAGAGGGCTCTGCTTGGGGTTCGGGAGCGGGTAGCTGTACCGGCGAAGCCTCGTAAACCTGCGGTTCCAAAGGCCGTTCGACCAGCCAAGCCTGTTGTGAAACTCCCTAGCATCCGCATCAGGGTGCCGAAAGCCCCGCCCTCCCCCGCCTATGGCCTCCAGAAGGTGATAGTAAGCGCCATAGAAGGGCTTCGGCGTGCGGTTTCAGATGCAAGCTTATGGTTCCGCACCAGGCCAAAGGCTACTCAGCTCCGCATAACAGCGGTGTTGCTGCTCTTAGCCTGGCTCTGTGGCATAAGTGCTCCAGCCACGGTGATTTCGGCCCTTGGTGCTCGGGACATCAACCTTAAGACCGTACAGGAGATGGGTTTCATCCAGACCCCCACCTTCACCCCTACCTTCACTCCCACCT
>DRAO01000051.1 GCA_011041825.1 Chloroflexota bacterium | reverse complement strand
TCGCCCCCGCACGAGAAAACACCCACTTTTTCTATCCCTAGCCTGCGGAGTACTTTCCAACCCCCGAGTTTTTCAACACCCTCTTTCTGGACAAGGGAGGGTTACCTCGCCGAAAGAGGTTTTTTGGCACAGGTTGACAAAGCATAGGCTTTCTTTTAAAATAGCACGTGGTTCCTGTGAAGTGCCTGGTTGCCAGGCATCTGCATCTGTCCGTTGATTGAGGAGGTCACATTGAAGGAGATAACAGTTATAGGAGCAGGGTACGTCGGCTTGGTGACAGGGGCCTGCTTCGCCGACCTGGGGAATCGGGTCCGGTGTGTGGACATCAACGAAGCTAAAATCGAGAGCCTCAAAAGGGGTAAAGTGCCCTTCTTTGAGCCCGGCTTGGAGGAAATTGTGCGGAGGAACCAGAAAGCCGGGCGCATTTTCTTTACCACCGCTTATGCCGAGGCTATGAAGGACGCCCAATTCGTATTCATCGCCGTCAACACTCCCCAGGGTGAGGAAGGCGAAGCTGACCTCTCCTACGTGGAGGCCGCTGCCAGGGAGATTGCCAGACACCTGGACCACTCCCTCATCATCGTCAACAAGAGCACCGTCCCCATCGGCACGGGCGATTTCGTGGCTGACATCGTGCGGGAGAATATGCCCGACCCCTCGATTCCCTTCTGGGTGGTTTCCAACCCTGAGTTCTTGCGGGAAGGTTCAGCGGTTTATGATTTTATGAACCCCGACCGGATAGTGCTGGGTTCCACCGATAAGGAGGCAGCCGAGAAGGTGGCCGAACTCTATTACCCCCTTCAGGCCCCCATCATCATCACCGACCTGCGTACCGCCGAGATGATAAAATACGCCTCCAATGCCTTCCTGGCCACCAAGATTTCCTTCATCAACGAGATTGCCAACATCTGCGAGGCCCTGGGGGCCGATGTGAAAGTGGTGGCCGAAGGGATGGGTATGGACCACAGGATTGGGCACGAATTCCTGGGGGCGGGCCTGGGCTGGGGGGGCAGTTGCTTCCCCAAGGATGTGAAGGCCCTGGCTTATATGGCTGCCACCCACGGGTGTCACCCTCAACTCCTGCGGGCGGTTATCGAGATCAACCAGGACCAGCGTCGCCGGATAGTCGACAAGGTCAGGGAACTCCTGGGCGGGAGCCTGCGCAACAAGGTGGTGGGCATCCTGGGTCTGGCCTTCAAGCCCAACACCGATGATATGAGGGAAGCCCCCTCCATCGAAATCATCCATATGCTCCAACACGAGGGGGCCCGCATAAAGGCTTATGACCCGGCAGCTATGGAGAATGCCAAGGCCATCCTCAACGGCGTGGAATTTATGGAGGACCCTTACCAGGTGGCCGAGGGGGCTGATGCCCTCGTGTTGGTCACCGAGTGGAACGAATTCAAACAATTGGATATGGAGCGCATCAGGGACTCGATGAGGCAACCCGTCATCTTCGATGGGCGCAATATCTATGACCCCGAATGGATGCAGAAGCTCGGCTTCACTTACCGGGGTGTAGGACGGGGATTCGATGGCGCAGGAGTTATTAATAGGAATAGACCTGATAGAGGTTAAGCGGATAGAGAAGGCCTACAGGCGATGGAGGGAGCGTTTCCTCCAGCGGGTTTACACCGAGGAGGAAATAGAATCCTGTGGCGGGCACTTGCCCTCTTTGGCGGCTCGCTTTGCCATTAAGGAGGCCGTGGCAAAGGCGCTGGGATTGGGGATAGGGGAGATCAGCTGGAGGGAGATAGAGACCCTGCGAGACCCCCAGGGGAAGCCGCATCTGAGGCTTTCGGGGAAGGCACAGGCCCGGGCTGAGGAAATGGGCGTGCGCAAGTGGGCCATAAGCTTATCCCACACCCGGGAGGCAGCCATAGCCATCGCCATCGGCCTGGGGTGAGAATACCCTATAAAGGGGGCTATTTCTTCGCTGGCGTCGAAGAAATAACAATAGGAGGGTGTTGAAAAAGCGCCACGCTGTTCTTGCTCAAATGGTTCCCTCCGGCAAGGGCAGGTTAAAAAGCATTTTTTGAAGTGTTTTCTCGTGCGGGGGCTTCGCCCCCGCACGAGAAAACACACCCCTTTTTTCCATCCCTAGCCTGCGAAGTAGTTTCCAACCCCGGAGTTTTTCAACACCCTCAACAATAGAGCGTTTGCCTTTTTGGAGGAAAGTGGTTATAATTTACGGGAAGCCTTTGAGGGGGCTTCCTCTTTGATAGGAACATAACTTGAGATGGAGAGGCTCGAAGGAGACCTCTCCGCCTCAGAGAGGAGGGGTATGACGGAGCAGTCATACCCTTTTTCATTTATCTCTTATGGACAGCGTCTCCATCTGCAACGTGCCATGGTTAGGTGGGATGCTACCAGCATTTCTGGGAGGATAAATTATGGAAGAAGCGACCCTTTTCGAGAGAACAGCCATCTACAGCGTTGTCGTGGTAGCAGTGGCAGCTCTCATTTATGCTTATCTCCTGGCCCGCCAGGTGCTGAAGGAGGACACCGGCACCCCGAAGATGAGAGCCGTCTCAGACGGCATCAGGGAGGGAGCCCTCGCTTACCTTAACAAGCAGC
>DRAO01000119.1 GCA_011041825.1 Chloroflexota bacterium | reverse complement strand
CTTTGCGTAAAGGTTGCTATTAACAAATCCTTGCGAAAAACCTTTTCGATGATACAGCATTGCGGGGATTTAGTCAAATTTGCCCGCCCTTTTGCACGAGAAATCCCCCCTATTGGTTGACGGGCTTGAAGAGGTGGTTTAAAATAAGGCTGAGCACATAGCTTGTGTTCCTCCCTTAAGCGGAAGAGAAGAGGCGTATGAAGATACGTGCCCTCGCACTCATCTCAGGCACAATATTTCTCGCCTTCCTGCTGGCACCACCCTGGAACCTGCTGGACAAGGCTGATTTTGTAGCTGCCGGGGTATGCCATCGTCTACCGGAACATTCCCTCTTTCTCGGTGGGAGGCAGAGCCCCCTGTGTGCCCGATGCACCGGCACCTATGTGGGGTTAGCCCTCAGCCTTATGTTCCTGGCAATCCACAGGCGCTTGCGGGCTGGGATGTTCCCTCCTCCACTTCTACTGGTTACGCTGCTGGGGTTCACAGGTTTGTGGGGGATTGACGGGCTGAACTCCTTTTTCTCCTTTTTCCTGGGCAGACGAACCCTTTACCAACCATCGAATTCAATCAGGTTGCTGGCGGGCGGATTGAACGGGATAAGCTGGGGGATGCTGATAACCCCTTTCTTCAACCAAATTGCATGGCAAGAACCCGAACCAAAAAGGAGCATCGAAAGCTGGGGGGAATTAGCCACCCTGTTCCCTCCCCTGGCTGGAGCCCTCTACCTCCTCTATCAAGGATGGGGCTTACTCATCTACCCGCTGGCCCTTTTGAGCCTGGCAGGCCCATTGATGTTGCTGGGCACCATCAATACGATGATGGTGACCGTGGGACTAAACCTCAATCCAAGGGCTTCCTCCTGGCGGGAAATCGTCCCCATCTATGTGATAGGGCTGGGCGGAGCAGCGCTCGAAATATTGCTGCTCAATGGGGCAAGACGGCTTCTGGGATTCTAATTGGCTAACCGGGAGGCGCTTTGGGCCATTCCTTCCCTGGATATTCCCTCCCTTCCAGGTAAGCGATGAATTTTTCCGCCTCTACAGCGGCAATTGCCCCTGTGGCTGCTGCCGTTACCACCTGAGCCAGCACCCTCTCCTGCACATCCCCGGCAGCGAAGACCCCAGGCACACTGGTGTGCATAGCCCGGTCGGTCACGATATAACCCCGCTCATCGAGTTCAAGCTGCCCTTCGAAAAGCCTGGTGTTGGGGACCTGGCCAATGTAAACGAAAATCCCGTCCACCCTGAGGAAAGACTCCTCCCCCGTCCTCACGTTCTTGAGCCTGAGTCCCTCCACGGCTTCCTTGCCTACCACTTCCGTGACCACCGAATTCCACACGAATTCGATACGCTCATTTTGCTTCGCCCTGGTCTGAAGTACGGGGGCGGCTCTGAGCCTGTCCCTGCGGTGGATGAGATACACCTTTTTGGCAAATCGGGTCAAGTAGATGGCTTCGGTGACGGCGCTATCTCCGCCTCCGATAACTGCCACCTCCCGGTCTTTGTAGAAGAACCCATCGCAGGTGGCGCAAAAGGATACACCCCGCCCTATGAATTTCTCCTCGCCCGGCACATCCAGCTTCCGTGGTGATACACCTGTGGCAATGATGAGGGCCTTACACTTATAATCGCCTCCGTAAGCCGTTACGGTAAAAGGATGCTCCTTTAGATTCACCGCAGTAACCTCATCCATCTGGATTTCAGCCCCAAAGCGCCTGGCCTGTTCCTGCATACGCTTGGTAAGCTCCGCCCCTGCAATTCCTTCGGGGAAGCCGGGGTAATTTTCGATTTCGTCGGTGAGGGCAGCTTGCCCGCCAAGGGAGTTCCCGGTGAAAAGCAATGTCTTCAACTCAGAGCGAGCAGCATATATGGCGGCGGCTAGCCCCGCTGGCCCAGAGCCGATGATTATGACATCGTAAACTTCCATAGTTTATTCCTCCCACCTCTTCTTGTTGAGCATTGCGCATACCCCGTAGACCACCTGCATCCCATTTTCCTCACAATACCGGATGGCTGCTTCTGACTCGGCCCCTGGCTGCATCCAGATGCGGGTAAGCCCCAATTCCCTGCATTCTTTAACCACCTCTTCGGTCACCTGAGGTGGCACCACGATGTCAACCACCTCGGGCTTTTCGGGGAGCTCCCGCAGGGAGCGGTACACCTGGATGCCCTCAATTTCGCCGCCTTTGGGGTTAACCGGATAAACCTTATACCCGGCTGCGGTCAGGTCCTGCACGATTTTGTAGCCGTATTTGGCCGGGTTCTGGGATGCACCTACCACAGCCCAGACCCGCCGGTTGATGAACTCCTCTATTAACTCTTGCATAGCTTCGCCTCCCTTGGGATAATTATGGCCCCATAAGGGCACTCCGGCACGCACCTGTGACAGCCGTAGCAAAGGCTGGCATCTATCATCGGGGGCTCACCTTGTGAGCAAGCCTAACCTGCCTACAAGATGCCCTGGGCCTTATCAGCAAATGCGGGGGAGTTGTTCCCCGGCAGGCATATCGAGAATCCGGCGGGAACCGATGAGGGTGCGCATCACCACCTTGCCAAGGTGCTCATCTACCACCCTGCCGATAAT
>DRAO01000199.1 GCA_011041825.1 Chloroflexota bacterium | reverse complement strand
GGGAAGAGCTGAGGGGTTGCCAGGTGCTCCCATAATCATAACTCAGCCACGCTCCCTGGCCGATGACGCCAGCATAGAGGATGCCCGGTCTGGTAGGGTGGAAGGAGATGCTCTCCACGCCCCAGCCTTCGATGAGGGGTTCCCAGCTTTCCCCCGCATCTCGGCTCCGGTAAAGTCCCCGGCTCGTGCAAGCGTAGATCGTATCGGGCTCCCAGGGAGAAAGGGCCGCTTGCGGGATGAAAAGCGAGCCCAGGCTGCCTGTATCCTCCCAGGTTCTGCCTCCATCCCGGCTTAGGAAGACCCCTTGGAAGCTCCCTGCGTAAATGGTGGAACCTATGCCTGCCAGGGAGAGAACGGAAAGGGTGGGAGGAAATCCCGCTTGCCCTGTGTTGACCCACGAGTTTCCCCCGTCCTCCGAGCGATACACGCCATAGCGCCCTTCCAAGGGAGCAGGTTCCAATTCCCCTGCATAAATGGTGCCGGATGGTAAGGTCAACAAAGCGGCAGGCACTTTGAAGGGAGTGCTCACTTTCCGCCAGGTTTTACCCCCATCGGGGGAGACGAAAAAGCCCTCTCTGGCTCCGACATAGATGCGATTGGCATTCTGAGGGTCAAACGCCAGGGCGTAGACGAAGCGCATTGGCGTCCCTTCAGAAAGCACCTGCCAGCTTCGCCCTCCATCTGATGTCCTCAGAACACCCTGTATGGCTCCTGACCCTGTTCCGGCGTAGAGGATGAGAGGGTTTTGAGGATGGGCCAGAAGAGAAAGGATGGTGGTGGGTGAAGGGAAAGCAGTGGGATGCCATTGGTCGCCGTCGAGGCGGTAGATGCCGTGTTCATCTGGAGCGGCGTAGAGGGTGCCGTCGGCAGCCTGGGCCAGGGCGTAAACCCGTACCGGCGGGAGTCCCTGGCCCAGCGGTGCCCAGCTTTTCCCACCGTCCCTGCTCCAGAAGACGCCCTGGGAGGTTCCCACGTAAATGACCTTAGGATTTCGATGGTCCACCAGCACCGTAAAGCAGGGTCCTGGGGAAAGTCTACGCACCGGAGCCCATTTTCCTGCCCTATCTCGGTGGAACAGGCCCACATCTCCGTAGGTAGCGGCCCAGACCTCTTCGGGGTTCTCAGGATTCACCGCCAGGGCCAGAGCGAAGGCGTTGGTGGGTAAACCTATGTGGATGGGTTCCCAGTGCCATTCGGGAGTGGGCTTTGCCGGGGCACATCCGAGAGCCAAGAGGATGAGGGCGAGGAATCCTGACAAGCTGCGTCCGAGGGTAAGGAACCTCCAAAATCTGCACCATTTCTGCCAGATGGTGACAAGGGCACTCCCCATCTCGCACATCAGGATTGGCCGCACAGATTAATCCGCATCTTTTAAAAACTCTAACAAGATACGGTTGAAGGCTTCGGGGCTGTCGGCGATGACGGCATGTCCACCGCCTTCGACGATGGCGTGGCGGGCGTTGGGGATGCTCCTGGCAAGCTCCTCCTGGGCTACCGGCGGGATTGTGGTATCCTCTGAGCCGGTGACCACCAGGGTGGGTATCCGTAGTTCACCCAGGCGTTCTACCACGTTGAATCGCCTCAGCGAGGACATTGCTGCTCGATAGGCATAGGGATTGGCGTTGACGATGCGTCTGTAAAGTTTCTTTCGTAGTCCTTCCTGCTCAGGCCGGGGGAAAATCCGCTTTGCCACCATCTCGGCCTGCTGCTCCGGGCTCAGGAAGGTGACCGTAACCATCCGGCTCAGAAAGTAGAGCCACTCGCTAATGCTCCGGGGCCTCAGGCGGGCGAAGGTGTTGACCAGCACCAGCTTCCGCACCAGTGTGGGGTGATCCAGAGCCAATTGCAGGGCCACCGTCCCACCCATCGAGATGCCCACCACGTGAGCGGGGGCGGCGTCCAGCCTGCGCAAAAAGAGCGCCATATCCTCGGCCATATCCTTCACAGTCACCCTGGGTGGTGCGGTTGACCTTCCAAAGCCTCGCAAATCCGGGGCCAACGCCCGGTATCCCGCCTCGGCCAGAGCCTCAAGCTGGAAGAGCCAATCTCCTCCGGCAGAGCCCAGTCCGTGCAACAAAAGCACCGGGGGCACTCCCCCGGGATTGGCTTCTTCGTAGTGGATGCAAAGGTATTCGGAGAGGTCTATGGTAGGCATAGGTCCTCCTCCTTTGATTGGTTACCTAGCACTCTTAATTATACACTAATTACAGACTTTTGCAGAACTCGGTAGAAAACCGTTCTTCAAGAAATGCACGTAAGATAGGGGGTGCAAGGGGCAGAGCTCCGTGCCGGGGGTTATGGGGTGTCCCCCCCCCTTGTGAATTCCCCATTTCGGTTATATCTCAACTACCATAGCCGATTTTAACGCCGATGGAAAAATTGAGATAGGTTGGGGAACACGTTGCCATTATTATTTGCTGGATGGGCAAGGAAAACTTTTATAGCGTGTACCTACTGTACAAGGATCAGGATGGTTCCATACAATGGGTTTTCGAGGGCGAATACCCTTCAGAATACAAATTGGAGCAGATGTATGAGCCCATTTTGGTAGACCTCACTGGGGATGGACTATTGGATGTGCTTGTTCT
>DRAO01000045.1 GCA_011041825.1 Chloroflexota bacterium | reverse complement strand
GTATATCTCCTTCTATGCCGAGGAAACCACCATAACCGCTGGCGAATGCACAGTCCTCCACTGGGATGTGGAGAATGTAGCCGAAGTATACTTAGATGGAGCTGGAGTCGCTGGTCATGGCACCAAGGAAGTATGCCCGGCTAGCACTACCACCTATACCCTTCACGTGGTTAAGCTTGATGGCACCACTGAGGACAAAACGGTGACCATTACCGTAACCCCAGCAGGCCCCACCATAGTGTATGATTTCGCAGCACACTTCTGTGAGGCCACTTGGACCAGCGGGGCAGGCACCCTCCCTTGCCCTGGTGCTACCAATGATAACAGGGGTTTCGTCAGAGCAGTAGGAGGCTCAGAAATGGAAGACGGCTCTGTCCCCGCTAAGGCTATCGAGACCCATCCCCAATGGGTGAATGATGGGTGGATTCAGGGCAAGTTCCACCTCCCCACTCCAATTCACAGTGGCGATAAATTTGTCGCTAAAATAGGCTTCCTCAAGGGCGCCTCCGCCGGAAATGTGAAGTTTATGGTAACCGCTGGCACCGACGGTGGTGATAAGGTATGCGAGAAAGTCAAGGTGTACGATAACACAATCGTGGACTTTTCCTGCACCTTTGGCAACGTATTTGAAGGCGCCACCTTTGTAGCACTGAGAGTGCTGGCCAACGGAGTTTCCGCCCAGGATTGGGCGGTTTGGATTGAACCCCGCATAGAGCGGCCATAGCAGGGGCGAGAAGAACACTCTAAGGAGGTGTGTCCGTGTTCACAGGGGTTGATCACATTGCCATTGTGGTGCGGGATATACAAGAGGCCCTGAAGGTCTACAGGGATGCCCTGGGTTTAGAAGTATCCGAAATCAAGGAAGTACCCGACCAGGGGGTGCGGGTGGCTTTCCTGCCGGTGGGTGAAACCCGGCTGGAGCTGGTTCAGCCTACTTCTGAGGAAAGCGGGGTAGCCCGCTTCCTGGAGAAGCGAGGGGAGGGCATCCACCACATATGCCTTAAGGTGCGGGATATAGAAGCGGCGCTCAAGCAGCTTTCCAAAGCAGGCCTTAAGCTCATAGACGAGAAGCCCCGCATAGGCATTCACGGTCAGAAATTAGCTTTTGTGCATCCCAAGAGCCTGTGTGGGGTTCTCTTAGAACTATACGAAGAGCAAGAAGGAGGAAGCTATGGATAACACATTGCTAGTCACGTTAATCACCATCGCTGTAGCCTTCTCCATCTTTGCCTTGTTAATAGTGCTGTACAACTGGCTTCAGGCCAAGAAGCAGGGATTGCCCTTGGAAGCCCAGATCGAAGCGGCTCTGCTCCCCATCATCTTCGAGGGTATATGCGCTGCCTATCGCTTGGGAGAGCAGGCGGTGGATGAAGGCTATGAGCGCCTCAGAGGCGCCGACAAGAAGGCCGTTGCCGATTCTATCTACGCAATGCTCCCCGACAAGATAGGGGATTATGACCTGACGCTGGTTAAGCGGTTTATCACCCGGGAGAGATTCGAAGAACTCGTCCAGGATGTATTTGACCGCTTCGACCGCTTTTACGTAGAGCATAAAGCGCATTTCGATGAAATGTTTGAAGAATGGAAGAAACAGCATTCCCCTCCTTCGTAAAACATCTCTCCCTTTTGAGTGTGGCAAATTTAACATCAAGGGCTAAGCCCCCGCCAAAACTTCTGCTCTTTAGGAGGGGAGATGAGAATTCACCTACCTGCGGCTTTCTTTTTGTCCTTCATCGTCTCGGTAGGCATCACACCTCTCGCCAGGCAAATCGCCATCCGGACGGGGATGCTCGATTACCCTGCACCTCGCAAAATTCACCGGAGGCCCACACCCCTTCTAGGCGGGGTAGCCATTTACGCAGCAGCTATCTTGACCCTCTTGATGCTCGCTGCCGAGAGCAAAATCTTCTCCCAGACCACGGGCATCGTGGGTGGGGCTACCCTGCTGCTGGCCGTGGGTCTCCTCGATGACAGAGGCCTGTTGCATTCCCAGGTCAAGCTCTTCCTGGCAATGCCGCTTTCGGCCCTCATCCTCATTGTATCAGGGGTACGCATCACCACTTTCTCACCGCTCCTGAACTTGCTGGGGCATTCCCTTTATGGCAGCCCCCTGTGGTTTGCCTTAAATTATGCCCTCACCTTTTTCTGGGTGATCGGCATCACGGCTGCCTTCAGCATATTGGACCATATGGATGGGCTGTGTGCGGGGGTAGCAGCCATCGCCTCGGCTTTCTTCCTGTATTTTGCGATTGTAAACGGGCAGATTCTGGTAAGTGCCCTGGCGGTAGCAGTATTAGGGGCATCTCTAGGCTTCCTGATCCACAATTTCAGCCCTGCCCGCATCTTTATGGGCGATGCGGGGGCAATGTTCCTGGGGTTTATGATGGCTGTGCTGGGGTTGAAAATCCGCCCAGCTAATGTGCCTGGAGAAATCAGCTGGATGGTTCCCCTCTTCATCCTAAGCGTGCCCATATTCGATACCACCTTGGTCATTATCTCCCGGCTGCGTCGGGGATTAATCCCCTTCGCCTCCCCCGGCAAAGACCACACAGCCCACAGGCTTGCCCGCCTGGGGCTTGGACAAATAGGGGC
>DRAO01000286.1 GCA_011041825.1 Chloroflexota bacterium | reverse complement strand
CGCATCCTGGGTGAACCCCTTGGTTTCGAGGTGATGCATTCCAGCCAGCTTTTGGTTAAGCTTCTGGAGGAAGGCTCTATTGAGCCCCGGCCCCTAGAAGCAAGGGTTACTTACCACGACCCCTGTGACCTAGGGCGCACCAGCGGCATCTATGATGAGCCCCGCCAAGTAATCCTGAGCATCCCGGGGGTGGAGCTTGTGGAGATGGAAGAGACCCGGGAGTACTCGCTATGCTGTGGGGGAGGGGGAGATGTGGAGATGGGCAATCCCCAATTGGTCTCGGCGGTGGCACGGCGTCGCATAAGTCAGGCCAGGGCCACTGGAGCTACTTACCTTCTATCAGCCTGCCAGCAATGCAAGCGCACCTTACAGAAAGCTGCCCGAGCTGAAAAAGTGCGCATACGGGTTATGGATATAACGGAGTTCCTGTACCGAGTTCTTTAGGAGGAGGTGAACAATGAAGATAGACAAATACGAATACCCTGATGACCTGCTTTACGACAGGGAACACAACTGGGCACGGATTGAGGGCAACATCGTTACCCAGGGCTTCACTGATTTTGCCCAATCCATTGCCGGTGAAATCGTCTATGTGGAAATCCCCCGTGTTGGCCGAGAAGTAAAACAGGGCGAAGCATTTATGTCCATCGAATCTGGCAAATGGGTGGGGCGTATCAAAGCCACCTTTAGCGGCAGAATCGTGGAGGCCAATGAGGACTTGGAATGGGAGAGCACCCTGGTTAACGAAGACCCCTACGGCAAAGGATGGATGGTTAAAATAGAAGCCTCTAACTTGGAGGAGGAGAGGAAGAACCTGTACTCCCCTTCTGACCCAGAATTCCAAGCCTTTGTGCAGGAGGAGATAAAGAAATACACTAAATAGGATAAAAAGAAGCTGTTTTTGACGGTGGCGAAGCCGCCATCAAAAACAACTTGCCTCCGAAAAGCCCTAAGAAGATGGGCTATGCTTGCATTATCTCCAACACTGGTTGAGGTGAGACCACGAGCCTTTCAAAACCTAAAGAAACAGGCTCTATACCCAGGGCTATTCCCAGAAGCTGGCTGAAGTAAAATACCGGTAAATTAAGCTCCTGGTTTAATTTTTGCTCTGCTGAACTTTGATAGGCGTCTAATAGCATATGGCACAGAGGGCAGGCTACTGCCACACAATTGGCGCCTGCATCTTTGGCTGATTTGAGGACCCGAGCTGTAAGCTCCACTGCTGTATCTTCATAGGGGAGAAGCAGGGCACCCCCGCAACACTTAGCCTTATAATGGAAATCCACTGTCTCATACCCTACCCGGCCTAGAATCCTGTCCATTATAGTGGGAAACTCCGGGCTATCAAAGGATGGTACAGGCCGAGTGAGCAGACAACCGTGATAACAAGCTACCTTGAGGTTCTCCAGGCCCTGGGCTTGAGGAAAATCTGCCTCAATTAAAATCTCAAGGGGATGTTTTACTTTAGGTAGAGGCGGTAAATCCCTGCCTAATATGGCTTGGACCTCATTAAGTACTCCCTCGTCTTCCTGCAGGCTTTTCAAAGCGTGGCGAAAATTCTTATAGCACTCCGGACAGGGCACCACTAACTCCGGAGCTACCTGAGCAGCCAGGGCTAAATTATAAGCTGAAAGTACATCTACCAGCCGGCGGTCAATGGTGATTGCTGGGGCAGCGCCACAGCACACCCAATCAGGGATCTCCACCAGTTCAAAACCAAGCTGCTCAAATACAGCCCGCAAGGAGACATCGTATTCAATGGCGCTAGATTTAAGGCTGCAACCGGGGTAATATCCGTAGCGCACTTTGCCCTCCTATAATCTCTTAGCAATGGAATCCTTAAGCCTTTGAGGCATCTTAACGATATCAGGCTTAAGGTTGATTTTCCCCTTCCTCAGGAGAGTTAGACCCAGGGGGAGGTCTTTCATCAAAGAAAGAGGATAAGCCAATTTCGCCCTGAGCAGGAGTTCAAGCTCGAAGATGCGGCCATAGTGGGTGATCTGTTCCACGAAGGCTCGACTTGCCCTCAAGCTTCGGGGTTCCGCTATGCCTCTCTCAATGGCTCTATTACGCAGAACAGCCATAACCTCGGTAATCTCTATCCCCATTGGACATCTGACGGTACAAGAATAGCAACTGGCACAGAACCACATTGTGTTAGCTGCGAGGGCTTCATCTTCCCTGCCTAAACGGAGGAGGTGGATTATCTGGCGGGGGGTTATATCCATCATTTGCACCGATGGACAAGAGCCGGAGCAAACCCCGCATTGGATACACCCCTCTATTTTCTCGAGGAAAGGTTCCCATTCTTCAGGGAGCTTTGCTCTGCTATAAGTGATGTAAGTCTCCATAACTAATCCCCACGAGCATAAAGTTGAAAATGCTGAGAACATTATACCCGAAGCACTATAACTGGTCAAGGGCAACAATGCGCTGTTAATGGTGCTCCGTTAGAGCTAAATATAGCACCCGGTAACATTTTACGTGAGCGAAAAGGGTGTGTCCCAAATTTGTCGGAGGAAGCTGGTTAACGGGGCGGGTAACGGCCCTCACCCCCCAGCCCCCTCTCCCGTTCGCCTTCACTTGCGCTTCGGCGACGGGAGAGG
>DRAO01000412.1 GCA_011041825.1 Chloroflexota bacterium | reverse complement strand
GCATCTTCGAGAAAAGCCTCGAACGGCGCAAGGATGCCCCTCGCTACGTCTTCTACGAAGGTCCACCCACCGCCAACGGCCTGCCGGGCATCCACCACGTCCTGGCCCGTGTGTTCAAGGACCTCTTCCCCCGCTACAAGACGATGAAAGGCTACTACTGCCTCCGCAAGGGAGGGTGGGACACCCACGGCCTCCCTGTGGAGCTGGAAATCGAAAAGGAACTGGGCTTCACCTCCAAGACACAGATTGAAGAATATGGAATCGCCGAATTCAACCGCCTCTGCAAGGAGAGCGTGTTCCGCTATGTGCGGGAGTGGGAAGAGCTCACCGACCGCATTGGCTTCTGGATTGATATGAAAGAAGCCTACATAACCCTTAGCAATGAGTACATCGAATCAGTATGGTGGATTCTCAAGCAATTATGGGATAAAGACCTCATCTATCAGGGATATAAATCAGTGCCTTATTGCCCCAGATGTGGCACTCCCCTTTCGGACCACGAGGTGGCCCTGGGGTATAAAGAGATAGAAGAGCCTTCAATTTACATCCGCTTTCCCGTAAAGGATAAACCAAATACCTACTTCCTCGCCTGGACTACCACCCCTTGGACATTGCCGGGCAATGCTGCTTTGGCCGTCCATCCCGATGTGGAATACGTGATGGTGGAACAGGAGCACGACGGCGAGAAGGAATACCTCATCCTCGCCAAGCCCCTCCTAGACAAGGCCCTGCAAGGGGAATACCGCATCGTCAAGACCCTCTCGGCCAAAGAACTGGCCGGGAAGCGATACCATCCCCTTTACTCCTTCGTGCCGCTGGAGAAGGACACTCACTACGTGGTCACCGCCGACTTCGTGAACACCGAAGAGGGCACCGGCATCGTCCACATCGCCCCGGCCTTCGGCGCTGAGGACCTGGAGCTGGGCAAAGAATATGACCTGCCCATCATTCAGACGGTGGATTCCGAAGGGCGGATGGTGGATGAGGTCACTCCTTGGCGAGGTCTCTTCGTCAAGGACGCTGACCCCCTCATCATCGAGGACCTCAAACAGCGTGGGTTGCTGTATCGGGAGGAACTTTACACCCACACTTATCCCTTCTGCTGGCGATGTGGCACCCCACTGCTCTATTACGCACGTCCCACCTGGTTCATCGAGACCACCCGCTATAAAGACCTGATGGTTAAGCTCAATAAAGCCATCAACTGGGTGCCCGCTCACATCCGTGACGGACGCTTCGGGAATTGGCTGGAGAACAACATAGACTGGGCTTTAGGACGGGAGCGCTACTGGGGCA
Organism: Chloroflexota bacterium; assembly: GCA_011041825.1. Taxonomy (GTDB): domain Bacteria; phylum Chloroflexota; class Anaerolineae; order SpSt-600; family SpSt-600; genus HyVt-206. Next base: position 1,315 of record DRAO01000412.1, on the reverse strand, counting down.
CGCCGCTCCCCGTGTGGATTTGCGAGGAGTGCGGCGAGAAAGTGTGCATCGGGAGCTTTGCGGAGCTGCGGGAACGAGTGGAGAAATCCGGCTACAAGTGGCCCGACCCCTGGGACCCCCATCGCCCTTACGTGGATAAAGTGTTTTTCAAATGCGATAAGTGCGGTGGGCTGATGCGTCGTGTTCCTGAAGTTATAGACTGCTGGTTCGACTCGGGGGCAATGCCCGTAGCCCAATGGCATTACCCGTTTGAGAACCAAACCACCTTTGAGGATCAGTTCCCCGCTGACTTTATCTGCGAGGCTGTTGACCAGACCCGGGGCTGGTTCTACAGTTTGCACGCCATCTCCACAATGCTGTTTGAAAGTATGTGCTATAAGAACGTGATTTGCCTGGGCCTCATCCTGGACGAAAAAGGCGAGAAGATGTCCAAATCCAGGGGCAACGTGGTTGACCCCTGGTCGGTCATCAAGGTCCACGGGGCCGATGCCGTGCGGTGGTATCTCTTCACCGCCGCCCCGCCAGGTCAGGAGCGCCGCTTCTCCGAAAGGCTGGTGGGCGAAGTGGTGCGCAAGTTCATCCTCACCCTCTGGAACTCCTACGCTTTCTTCGTCACCTATGCCAACATTGATGGCTTCAACCCCCGGGAAAGCCAATATGTGCCGTTGGAAGAGCGTTCTCCCCTCGACCGCTGGCTGCTCTCGGAGCTGAACCTGCTGGTGAAGAACACCGACGAAGCCCTGGAGCGCTACGACGTGACCGGGGCAGCCCGTCCCATCGCCGACTTCGTGGATGACCTCTCCAACTGGTATATCCGCCGCAGCCGCCGTCGCTTCTGGAAGAGCGAGGCGGACCAGGACAAGCTCTCGGCCTACCACACCCTCTACGAGACCCTGGTGACCCTGGCGAAGCTCCTGGCTCCGTTCACCCCCTTTATCGCCGATGAAATCTACCGCAACCTGGTGCTGAGTGTGGATTCCTCGGCCCCCGAAAGCGTGCACCTGTGTGATTATCCAGAGGCTGATGAAAGCCTCATAGACGAGGAGCTTATGGCTGAGGTCCGTCTGGCGATGCGCCTGGCGAGCTTGGGTTTGGCAGCCCGCAACAAAGCCCGCATCAAGGTCCGCCAGCCACTTCAGAAAGCCCTGGTGAAAGTCCGTTCCGAGGAGGAGAAAGAGCGCTTCCACCGCATCGCCGACCAGCTCCTCGATGAGCTCAACGTGAAAGAAGTGCAGCTCCTGGATGACGAGACAAAGGTGGTGAGCTACCGCTTCGAGGCTGTGCCGGAACTCCTGGGCAAGCGGTTAGGCAAGCT
>DRAO01000188.1 GCA_011041825.1 Chloroflexota bacterium | reverse complement strand
TGCCGACGAAGTGAAGGGCGAATGATGAATGGCGAATGGCGGATGGCGGATAAATTTTGCCCCTTGCCTTTTGCCCCTTGCCACCTGCCACTTCCTCCCATCGGGCCAGGGCTACGCACAGAGCGGCCTGGGCTTCCTCGGGGGTGTAACCGGAGCCGATGGCGTCCAGCAGGAACCTTTCGGCCCGGTTGACCAAGGTGGCCCAGCGCCAGGCAGGGCGCTCCGGCTGGAGCACGCTGGGAGCCACCCGGGTGCCCCCGCCTCGATGCCCCACCACCAGGCCTTCCCGGGCCAGCTCCGCATAAGCACGGCTCACCGTGCCCGGGGTGCAATTCCAGCGGCGGGCCATCTCCCGCACCGGGGGAAGCCTGTCGCCGGGTTTGAGCTCCCCCGAAGCAATCTGCCTGCGGAGGGATTCGGCTATCTCCCTGTAGAGAAAGGGCTTACCCTCCCTCATTTGTCCTCCTTGTGTTGGTGCAATTATAACAAAATTTGACCTATTGTCAAATCAGGGCTAGCTTAGTGGCGGGTTGGCCCTTGCCTACCTGTAAACCCTTTATGCGCTAGAGAGCGCATACTATCTTGATACAGGCTCGCTTTCATCTATAAGTAGCACCCCACTTAACCGTGGTTGGCAGTGTTGCCCCACGGTGGGGACCAAAAAGGAGAAAAGGAAGTGTTTTTGGGACAAAATCCCACCTTTTATGTGGCCACGATTAAGTGTAGAGCTACCCATCTTTACCTTGACAATCAGAAACTCCCATTTATAATGTAACTACAAAGCGTGGAGCTCTGTCCCGAAGAAAGGTTAGGGAAGTGAACATTAAAGGCATCATCTCTGATTTGGATGGCACGGTTTACAGAGGAGAAAAGGTTATCCCTGGGGCTCCTGAACTCTTCCGCCGCCTCAGAGAGGCCAACGTAAGGGTGGTTTTCATCTCTAACAAGCCCCTTGAGAGCCGGGAGGCTTATGCTGAGAAGCTCACCCAGATGGGTATCCCCACCAGACCCGAGGAAGTGGTGAACTCCTCCCTGGTTATGGCCCATTATCTGGCCCGGGAGATGCCGGGTGCCACTGTCTTCGTCATCGGTGAACGGCCCCTGCTGGAGGAATTGGCCGCCGCCGGCGTTCGCTTCAGCGAAGACCCTGAGCAAATCAAAGCCGTCATCGCCAGCTTCGACCGCACGTTTGACTACCGCAAGCTCAACATTGCCTTCCAGGCCCTCAAGCGGGGTGCCCGTTTCCTGGCCACCAATGCTGACGCTTCCTGTCCGGTCGAAAACGGTGAAATACCCGATGCGGGGGCGGTCATCGGAGCCCTGAAAGGATGCACGGGACGGGACGTAGAAGTGGTGGTTGGGAAGCCCTCAAGCCTGATGCTTGAGACAGCTCTGGAGATGCTGAACCTCCCGCCGGGGCAATGTCTCATAGTAGGTGACCGTCTGGAGACCGACATCCTGATGGGAAAGCGTGCCGGTATAGCTACAGCCCTTGTGCTCACTGGCGTTACCACTCGTGAGGCGCTTGCCCGCTCCCCTATTCAACCGGACTATGTATTGGAGAGCATCTGCGAGCTCCTCACCCACCCTGAATTGGGTAAGTGGTGAAGCTCTTTTCCCGGCAGGGCATTTCCCCTTTTTCAGCTTTCACTGCACGGGCATACCCTCCTGAGGCCCAGGAGGTGGGCAATCCCGGCTGCGGTAACTCCGTAGAAGATGGGTTCTATGCCTTTCTTGCGGGCTAGCGAGAGGATGTGGTCGGCGCTGCCGTTGACGAGGGTGGTGCCGGTGACCAGGAGGACATCGGCCCAGGCGATGAGTTCACCGGTGCGGTGGGCTCCATCCCACACTTCCACTCCGAAACGCACCTTGCCCACGTTGGCGGGATTGAGGTCAGTGACCCGCACTTTGGCGGGGCCAAAAGCCCGGATCAGGTTCTCCAGCAGCGCTGGTTGATAGCCGACGATGCCCACTTTGGCTCCAGGGTGTTCCTTCTGAACCAGTGCAGCAATCTCTCGCCCGCACAATTCAGGGGCCTCGTCCTTGCAATGCCTCGTGCCTCGGATGAGGCCCAGGTGGGCCATCACGGCGTTTAAGGTGGCGATGAAGACAGCCCGCCGGAAGTCATCTTCCAGATGCAGGCCCAGCACATCATCCAAGGTGCCTTCGTAATCCCCAGGCGAGGAGGTGAATGCCTGGCCATATGCCCCCTCGAATTCGGCTTCCATCATTACCTCTTTGCCCCGCACCAGGGCGAAATCATCCCTGCGGGGTTTGCCGATGGCTTCCTCAGGTCTTAATCCCCGGGCCTTCACTATCACCGGATGGAGGTTAAATCCTCGTCCAGCAATGAGCTCTTCAAATAGGGACCTTGCCTCTTCCAGCAGCATAGGTCACCTCCATAGGTAGCTTCACACTTAATCTTGGTTACATAAGAAAGGGATTTTGCCCCCGCCGTGGAGCAACATTGCCAATTACGGTTAAATGGAGTGCTCTCCCTCCGGAGGTTCTTAAGGAGAATCTTTACGGGAGAGAGGAGGTTATCGGGGTGGCGAGAGTTGTATGTACCTGAATTGCATACTCTCAAAACGGGCATAGCCATTCTGGTACACGG
>DRAO01000246.1 GCA_011041825.1 Chloroflexota bacterium | reverse complement strand
GGATAAGCGTGCTATGTTTTCACCCTCTCAAACGCCTCCCTTGCGGCGGCGATGTTGGCGTCGGGCTTGATGGGGACGACTTCACGGATGGCTTCGGCCAGGGCTTCCAGGCCCACGATGCCGGTGATGCGGGAGAACGCCCCTAAGATGGCAGTGTTCACAATGGGAGCAGTAGTGGTGCCCAGGCGATGGGCCACGGCAATGGAGCCAGCGTCCACAGTGGCTACCCGGAAGCGTTCGGCGAGGGATGGGAATTCTTCGGGGGGAAGGGGGGAGTTGATGAGGACCCAGCCGCCTTCCTTAAGACCGTCGGTCACGTTCACCGCTTCGATGAGAGTGGGGTCGAGGACTACGATGTGGTCGGGGGTGTAAATGAAGTAGCGGGCACGGATGGGCTTCTCAGAGATGCGGGCGAAGGCGGTGACAGGTGCGCCTCGCCTTTCGACGCCAAAGGCGGGGAAGGCCTGCACGTATTTGCCCTCTCTGAAGGCGGCGGAGGCCAGAACCTCGGAGGCAATCACTGCTCCTTGTCCACCACGTCCGTGTATGCGAATCTCTATCATCGCAACCTCCTTCGTTGGAGTTAAGGTTCACCTTGGTAATCGCCCAACCAGTGGATGAGGGAGAAGCTGTCCCTAACGGCATTGTACAAGTGCTCATCAGCCGTCCAGAACTCGCAGTCCATCATCTCGGCCAGGGCCAGGTAATGGGCATCATAAGTGGTAGGACGGTTGAAGCGGGCAGCAAGGTCAAAAGCATGCAATGTGAGGCGGGGAGAATCCACAAATTCTATATCCAAAGAAAGCGCCTCATTAAGAATCCGGCGGGCGTCTTCTGGCTTGAGAAGCCCTCGGAAGGCCTTGCGCCGTATCGCCGAAGCCACTTCAAACCGTAGCAACACAGGGGCGATGACTTTGTAATCTTTATTCATCCAATCCATCCACAAGGCAAGGGCCTTCTTGCTTTGGACCTCGGTGGTTACCAAGGCAACGATAATGCTGGCATCAACGCAGACCCGTGATTTCAGCATCTCGCTCTTCCCTCATCTGGCGGATGTCCTCTACGCAACTGGGCATCTCCCCGTATTTCCTGTAAAGCTCTTCCTGAAGGGCTTTTATCCGTTCCAAGCTCTCCATCCGCTTGCGGCGGCGGATCTCCCGCTCGGTGGCTTCGGCGATGACTTTAGAGCGCTGCCCGGCAGGGATCAAGCGCTTGACCTCTTCCCAGAGCTGGCGGGGGAAAACCACCGAAACCCGCACCGTATCACCCATACATACCTCCCGTGCATACAACTCGTTCGCACCCATTATAACATTTATAAGTATCAGTGGTCAAGGATAGCTAATAAGTAGGAGTTTTCCTCACCAGGGGCAAAGCTCCTGCTGAGGAGAGAACTTCAAATCCCATCACACAGATACACCCCCAGCGCAATGGAGACGAACTTGGTTTCCGGCGGGTCGGCACGAGAGGGGAGCACCAGGGGGCAGCGGGCTCCCACGGCTACTCCGGCCATTTTGCCCTTGGCGAAGTAGGTGATGGCCTTGGCCAGGATGTTGCCCGCTTCGATATCAGGGGCAATGATGATGTCGGCATCGCCGGCCACCTCGCTCCTTATGCCCTTGATGGCGGCGGAACGAGGGGAGATGGCATTATCCAGGGCCAAAGGGCCATCCACGATGCCGCCCCGGATTTGCCCCCGCTGGGCCATCTTGGCCAGGTTCGCCGCATCCATACTCACCGGTATCTTGGGGTTCACCATCTCGGTGGCGGCCAATATCGCCACCTTGGGGCATTCAATGCCCAAGGCATGGGCCACATCAATGGCGTTCTGCACGATGGAGACCTTTTCCTCTAACGTGGGCGAGACTACTACCCCGATGTCGCTTATAAACAGAAGCTTATCACGCCCTGGAATCTCAAAAATGCTTACATCGGTAACCAGCTTGGCGGTTCGGAGACCCTTTTCTTTATCTAGGGCAGCCCGGAGGAGATGCCCCGGTTGGGCCAGGCCATTCATTATCAAATCAACCTCTCCGTTGCGGGCCATCTCTACCACCCGAACACAAGCCAGGCGTTCGTTATTTTCTTGGATGAGTTCAAATTCATCCAGGGAAACACCCTTCTCGGCAGCGATGGCTTTAATGGCTTCCACATCCCCCATAAGTATGGGGATGGCTATGCCTTCATCATAGGCTTTCCGGGCGGCCAGGATCGTGGCCGCTTCTTGGGAAAATGCTATAGCCAGTTTCTTGGGGCCTTTAGCTTTGGCTGCCTCTATCAACTGGGTAAAGCTGGTTATAGCCATTGTAACACCTCCTTCTGCTCCGGGAAAAAGGGCATATGCAGTTGTTTTAATTCTCTCTTAAACTCTTTAAGAAGCTCTATTTTCTCCCCCACCGGTAAGAAGGAACCGAGGATACCGTTGCAAATTATGTCCGTTAACTCCTCCTGGCTCAGTTTAAGCCCCCTGAGGGCAAGGAGATACTCATCGGTGAGGGTGGTGTTGGATACCCCGGGGTCATCGGAGTTGAGGGTAACGATGACACCAAGCCGATAGAGGGCCAGGAGGGGATGGCTTTCGAGTTCTCTCACAGCTCCCGTTTGGATGTTGCTGGTCAG